>JAHJKL010000061.1 GCA_018822365.1 Candidatus Margulisiibacteriota bacterium | reverse complement strand
TCCAGCCTTATTATTGAGGGTCAGCGACTTGACTTTGCCATTGAAGTATTCGTTAACTTTGACCATCTTATTGCTCCTTTAAATATCAGTTGTTTGTCGTCAGTCGTTAGTTGTTAGTTGTTTTTTAACCATCGTTCCAATACCGTGGTCGGTAAAGAGCTCCAGGAGCAGGGCGTGGCGAATCCGGCCATCTATAATGTGAGCGGTGTGAACCCCTTTACGGACCGCGTAGAGGCACGATTTAACTTTGGGGATCATGCCGCCGGAGAGTGAACCGGCTTTGATCATCTTGTCGGCCCGATATGTATTGACTTCGGAGATCAGCTTGCCGCTGGGATCCAGTACCCCGCGAACATCGGTCATCATGATCATCTTTTCCGCTTTGAGGTAAGCGGCGATCGCGGCGGCCGCTTTGTCAGCGTTAATATTATACTGCTCCCCATCCTTGCCGACCCCGATCGACGAGAGGACCGGAATATATCCCAGGTGGATCCATTTGAGAAGATATCGGTATTTGATCCCGCCGACCTGGCCGGTAAAGCCAAGATCAAGCTTATTCCCCTCCCCATCCTTCTTCCAGTACTTGTACGCCTTGATCACTTCACCTTTTTTGCCGTAAAACCCTTTGGCTTCCCCACCAGCCCTCTTGATCATGGAGACGATCTCGCCATTGATCCGTTCTCCCAGGACTTTCACGACAACTTTCATTGTCTCTTTGTCGGTGACGCGATAGCCGCCAATGAATTTTGGCTCGATCCCTTTTTTCTTCAGGAAGCGGTTGATCTCGGGACCGCCGCCGTGGACCAGGACCGGATGCATCCCAACCATCTTCAGAAAGATGACGTCGCGGATAACCTCTTCTTTAAGCTCGCTGTTCTCCATCGCCGCCCCGCCGTACTTAATGACAATGATCTTGTCCTTGAACTTTAATAGGTACGGCAGTGCTTCGATAACAACATTGGCCCGTTCGATTAATTTTTCCAGCATAATATTTTATTTAGCCGAGAATTTTTTCTCGGGTTACCGCTATGTATGATAATCGGCGTTGATCTTGACATAATCTTCGGTCAGATCGCAGCCCCAACCGACCGCATCAGCCGTCCCGGCCTTCAGGTCGATCGTAATAACATCCTGCTTGGGCTTCATCTCCCAGCTCCATTTAAACTTTTCCCAGTTAATGTTAAGCCTGGTTGCGCCAAGCGCTTGCAGGATCCGGCCAAAGTTCCGGTCCTTTCCATAGATCGCCGCTTTCAACAGGAACGAATTAATCAGTGCTTTGACCGCGATCTTAGCCTCGGCACTATTTCGGGCCCCTTTAGCCCTGATTTCAACCAATTTTGTCGCCCCTTCTCCATCACGGGCGATCTCTTTGGCCAGCTGGACGCAAACTTTCTCTACCGCCTTGGCAAACTTCTTGATCTCTCCCTTTTTGACCTTGACCCCGGAAACCCCGTTGGCCAAAAGAAATACGCAGTCGTTGGTCGACATGCAGTTGTCGACCGAAACCATGTTGAAGGATTTTTCGCTCGCCTGGCGGACGACTTGCTGAAGTATTTTCCGGTCAACCGCGGCGTCGGTCAAGATGAATGCGTGCATTGTCGCCATGGCTGGCGCGATCATCCCCGACCCTTTAGCCAGACCGGTCACGGTGTATTTGCCAACCTTTACCGAGACAACTTTTTCAACAAGGTCTGTAGTCATGATCGCCCGGGCAGCATCGCGCAAACCGCTCTTGGCCAGCTTTAGCGAAGCGGCTTTGATCCCGGAACAAACCTTATTCATCGCCAATGGGTTGCCGATCGTCCCGGTCGAAGTGACCAGCACCTTTTCCGGTTCGATCCCAAGCTGCGCGGCAGCGAGGCTCGCCATTTCATACGCATCGCGCAGCCCTTTGGCCCCTGTCCAGCAGTTGGCGTTCCCGGCGTTAGCAACGATCGCCTGGGCCAGGCCCCGGCGGATATGCTTAATGGAGACAATAACCGGCGCCGCTTTAACCTGATTGGTGGTAAAGACGGCGGCGGCGCTGGCCGGTGCTTCAGAGAAGATCAGAGCAAGATCTTGCTTGCCCGATTTTTTCAGCCCGCAGGCGACCGCGGAGGCGAGAAATCCTTTTGGCAGGCTCATGGATAGAGGGCGAGCCGCGACAGGCCGGTCGTCTCCTCGAATCCATAAAGAATGTTCATATTCTGGACCGCCTGGCTGGCCGCCCCTTTCATCAGGTTGTCGATCGCCGACATGACAATAATTTGTCCCGTTGCTTCGTTATAGTCAACACCAAGATCGCAATAATTTGTCCCGGCGACATACTTGGTGTTCGGGGTTTTCCCCTCCAGCACCCTGACAAAGGGTTCGTTCTTATAATATTCTTTGAACATTGTTGTCAGTTGTTTGTTGTTTGTTGTTTGTTTGCTCTTCCCATATATCGTCGCTAATATCCCCCGATTCATTGGGACCAGATGAGGAACAAAGGTCACCTTTAATCCTTCATCCCCTAGCCTGACCCCCTGATACTCTATCTCCCCCATATGCCGGTGAGTGGTAACCGAGTAAGCCTCGACCCCCTCGTTCCGTTCGCAAAAATGGGTTTTAAGGGTCGTCCCCCGGCCGGCGCCGGAAACCCCTGATTTAGCGTCAATAATGATCGCGCCGTTGTCGATCAGTTTGTTCCTGACCAGCGGAGCAAGCCCCAGGAGCGAGGCTGTCGGATAACATCCCGGGTTAGCGACCAGGCGGGCCTTTTTTATCTCAGCCCGGTAAATTTCTGGCAGGCCAAAAACCGCTTCTTTGAGCGATCCTTTATCGGCATGCTCGACGTGGTACCACTTTTTAAATACCGCTTCGTCATTAAAACGATAGTCGGCCCCAAGGTCGATAACTTTCTTCCCCGCCGCTAATATTTTGGGAACATGGTTCAAAGCGATCCCATGCGGCAGAGAGAGGAAAACAAGATCAACAGCGCCAAGGTGTTTTTCCAGATCGTTCAAGTCAAGCAGAACCAGCTCGCATTCACCGGTCAAGTGCGGATACAGGTCGCTGATCTTTGATCCACTGCTCCGTTCGCTCGACATCAACCACTCGATCTTGACCTCCGGATGCCGCAATAAGAGCTGCAAAACCGACATTCCGGCATAACCACTCGCGCCAATTATTCCAACTTTTATCATTATTTCTCCTCTTTTCCCGCCTTCTGCCCTGCCTTTTCTTTCGCCCTTTGCCTTAACCTGTGCCTCTGCCTTCCCCTAATGATACCTTGTTACAGTGAATCTGAAAAGGTCTACCGGCTCATTATTTGCAATGCCGCCTTTCTGACGGCAAATCGCGATCTGTTCCTCAGGCGTATTCACTCCATCCAGATCAGGCAAAAGAAGCCCTCGCCTGGGACCGGACTTGACGATCACTCCATATTTTTTAGCGTCCAGGTCGGCCGCCGATCTAACCGGTTCGGGGGCCGAAAGGACATCGACCGAAATTTCCAGATCGGCCAATTCATCGGTGGTCATCGGCGAAAACCGGGGATCTTCGGTCGAAGCGGAGACCGCGTTCCGCATAATTTCCTGGGCGACATTAGCGGTCGTCGGGGCAAAGGTCCCGATACAGCCGCGCAGGGCATGCCGGCGGTGAAGCGAAACAAAAACCCCCGCCCTGGCCTGCATCTCTTGGGTTAACTGCCTGGGAAGCGGAGGGCTCTTTCCCTCTTTTAAATATGTTTCGATCGTTAAACGGGCCAACTGAACAAGCGGATGTTCCATCTTATTCCGGTTTGAGCGCCGCGACCATGTAACCGACGCCAAACGGCCCTTCGTAAGAGAGGAGTTCGGGCTTTACCGGCCGGCCGTCCAAGGCGCCCAGAAGGACAGCGATCGACCAGAGAGCATCCTGCCCGGCTTCTTCGGCCAAGGATGGGTCGAAGTTCATTATCCCGTTGACATCGTATTTCTCGACCAGGGAAACAAGTTTGTCGTCGAACTCTTTCCCGCGGGGGGAAAAACCGTTAGGGGCATCGGGGGTCAGCCGGTGCGACATATCGGCGGAGGCAATGACCACGATCTTCCGGTCAAGGCTCCTGGCGGTCTCCGCCAGCGTTTTACCGAACTGGAACAGCTTTTCCAGAGGGACAAAGGCGACCGCGATCGGCAGGATCGGTTTATTGATCCCGGCGGCGGTCGGATAGTGGAGAGGGACCATGACCCCGTGGTCAAGGATCGTCTCCGGCAGGGCCGACGCCAGATGAGTGTTTTTTACCACCGCCAAACCTAATGCCGGATCACCTTTGTATAACACCGACGGTTTGGGGTAACCAAAATCAGCGAAATTTCCTTCAAAAACGTGGCTGGTATAAACCGGGATCGAGGCCTGGCCAACCCGGCCATGTGGAGTAATAACAACTATGGTATCAAATTCCAGTCCTTTGATCTGCTGGGAAATCTTTTCCAGCCCTCTTTTTGTTTTATCTGCTTCTTTTAACCGGTTCTTGCCGATCGTCGGAACAATGATCGGTGGATGCGGCATTATCGCGCCAAAAATTACGCTCATGGTTGGTTATAATAGTATAAAAGAGAGGAAACTGCAAACCTTAGCAATTCGCCCGACAAACTGCCCGGCCCCGTATAGGCTTATTGATCAGTCCGCATTAACGGCCGCCAAAAGCAAAGGCAATGTACAAAATATAGAGTCCAGCCAGAACAAGGACAACGGCAACTATTTTGCAATACGCCGTTAAGCTGCTGTCTGTATTAAAGACAAGCCTATTCGCCACCACAGAGATCTTGGCCAGCTGTTCGGGAAGGACCAAAAAAAGCAGGCCAAAAATCAAGGAAACAAGCCAGAACAGGTGCAACGTAGAAAGTTGTGGGAACAAAAAGGCCATCCCCCCAATAAAAATGGCTACAATGAGCAGCAGCCCGCCGAAGATCATTCGATAATCGGCCGTGAATTTATCCACATCAAAAACTGTCATATCGCAAGACCTGCAAACCATTTTGCACATAGAAGGAAGAAAAAGAAGAAGCACACCAAAAACCAGGGAAATTAAACCAGCGCTTATCAAGTAAATCATGATCTTACCTCCCAACAATTAACTCTTGGATATCATACGCCTTTATTACGATAATACAACTAGGATTATTGGCTGTTTTGCTTAAATATAATTTGCGGCTAATCTAAAGCCGTAAACATCTTTCCCAGGCAGATCTGAAAGGTCGATCCCAACCCCCCGCCTGAAATCACCTCTTAGATGATCCAACTGATCAGCCCTTTCAGCCCAGCTCCCACCCCGGACAACGACATTCATCAATGGATCGTCAGAAACCCCGGCATGGTCCGCGCCAGACTTCAGCTGATCCAGCAATGATCTAGTATTCCCGTCCGCCTTGGCCCAACGGTTTATTTCTGAAAAATCAAAAGTGGAACTGGTCCATTCCCAGATATTACCGCTCAAGTCGAGCACCCCATAAGCGCTGGCGGTATTTCTAATGTCAGAACGATCAACCGGAGCCGGTCCTGAGATTTTTTGGGGATCCTTGGCTAGATTAAAGGCGACACCCGGCGGAACCACATTGCTATCGCCCCAGGAATAAAGATTACCGTGCGTACCGCGGCACGCTTTTTCCCACTGCAGTTCACTCGGCAGACGCATCTTTGCCCAATCGGCAAATTCAAAAGCCTGATAATAAGGGACATCCCCTGCCGGCAAAAAACCGGCCGGACCCTGTTGGCCGGTCTCAAAGCCAAGTTTATTGAAATAAAGCGATAATTGCGCCCGCGTCACCGGGGTCAGAGCAAGCCAAAACGATCCGACCTCAACATTGGAGGAGGATTGGATCCTGGCCCGCCCTTCCGGAATGCGGACCATCGCCATCAGATCATTTTCCCTCATCACTTTTTCCAGCATCGACGCGTCTGTAATATGGATCTTAACTTTATTATCGGTCAGCGATCTGGCAATAACCCTTCTTTCGGCAATCGCCCGTTCGACCGCGACCGGCCCGGCATGTTTGTAAATTGAAATGATCGGCATACCCTCTTGTATCGCCGGCTGAACAAAAAGATTTCACTCCTAGTGGCGATTCCCCAAAAGCCAGAGTATAATATTTTCAGCATGAAACTCTTTGAGAGGATCTTTACCGCGCTGCTTCTTTTAACGATCCCCCTGGTCTGTTCCTGCGCCACTTCTGACCACCATCTTAAGCCGGCCAACCTTATCGGCAGCTGGTCAACCCTGGAAAATTACGACGCCACCGAGGTCGTTTTTTCCATCGGCAAAAACGGCGAATATTTGTTTAACTCTTTTTTCCGCGGCCGTCCTTACGAAGACGGCACCTGGCAGATCAAAGGAAAAGATCTGGTCGTCCTGGCCAACGGCAATAATACTTATACCTTCAAGAACGTCCGTATCGAAAACGAGACCCTCTCGTTTACGGAAAACCAAAAGATCTCCCGGTTCAAACGAAGCCTGGAAGGAAAGCCGCCAGCCGAGGACATCCGGGGCTTGTTATCAAGCATTTGCCAAAAAAGCGGCTATTCTTTTACCGAGCCCAAAAACGTCGAGTTCAGCTGGCAGACCGGCTCGGACAATGAAGCGCTCATAGTCGGATTGCAATCGGTCACCCTGGTCAGGGTTAACGGTGATTATTCTAAAGTGAACCAGATCGGCGCGTTGTTCGAACAAGCCGGCTTTACCCGCAACGACCTTAACACATCCGAGCTCGTTACCGGATACCGGAAAGACCGGCTGGTCGGTCAACTCATTATTGCGACCGACCCGGCATCTGATCAGGAATGTTCCGTCACCCTGCGCCTCGGCCACCTGCCTTAAGCATTTGCCCTCTTTCGCCCTCATAAGCTATAATGCCCTTATGGCATTAAAAATCTCGATCTCCGGCGTCAGAGGCACGATCCCGGATTCACTCACCCCGGAGCTTTGCCTCGATTTCGCCAAAGCCTTTGGGACCTACACGAACGGGGGAACTATCGTTATCGGCATCGACCCTCGGCCGTCGTCCGAATACATCAAAGGGATCATTTTTGCCGGGCTCCTGTCAGCCGGGTGCAAAGTAATAGACATCGGCATCGCTCCAACCCCAACTGTCGGGATCATGACACGCCTTCTGCGAGCCGACGGTGGAATTGTTGTCACCGCCTCCCATAACCCCCTCCCCTGGAATGGGATCAAGTTCATGACCCCCGAAGGACTCTTTTTGAACGAGAAAAAAGCAGCCAAGCTGATCGACCTCTATGAGAAAAAAAAGTTCCGGGTCGCTACGCCAAAAACCGTCAGCTCCAACGACCAGGCGATCGATCTCCACATAAAAAAGGTCCTCAAAGTCGTAGACGTCAACCTGATCCGCAAAAAAAAGTTCCGGGTCGCGCTGGACGCCTGCAACGGCGCGGGGTCGGTCGCCCTTATCGAGCTTTTAAAGAAGCTTGGTTGCGTCATCTGCCCGATCAATTGCAATGTCTTGCTCCCTTTTCCGCACAACCCGGAACCGGTCCCTGAAAACATCACCGAGCTCATCGGCTACGTGAATACCAAAAGGGCCGATGTCGGCTTTGTTGTCGACGCCGACGCCGACCGGCTCGCTATTGTCGCCGACGGCGGATTTGCCATCGGCGAAGAGCTAACCCTCGCGTTAGCTGCCGCTTCGATCCTTGAAGCCGCCCCCAAGGGAAAAGCCCGCAACCATACCATTGTCACCAACCTTTCGACCAGCCGGGTCGTTGATGATGTCGCCAGAAGCCATGGGGCCAAAGTCATCCGGACCAAGATCGGCGAGATCCACGTGGTCGAAGAAATTATCCGTCAGGAAGCGATCATCGGCGGAGAAGGGAACGGCGGGGTCATTTTCCCGCAGGTCGGCTACAACCGGGACAGCCTGGCCGGAATCGCCCTCATCCTTCATTATATGGCCAGGAGTGGACAACCCCTCTCCAGGCTGGCCAAAAGCCTTCCCCGGTATATCATGATCAAGAGCAAAGTCGATTGTACCAGTCAGTTCGAGGTTAACGAGTGGCTGGAAAAAGCCAAAAAGAATTTCGCCGGTGAAGAACTGGTCACTAAGGACGGGATCAAAGTGGTTTTTCCCGATGCCTGGGTCCATGTTCGGGCTTCCAATACAGAACCGATCATCAGGATCATGGCCGAAGCGCCGACCAGAGAAAAAGCGGAAGGGTTAATAAAGAGAATTACCGGCTAGATCCATCCCCATTAGTGTTCCATTCTATCAGCGATCGCCGTCCGCGGCAGGTCAAAATATTTGGCCAGACCTCCAAGATCATCGCCATTCTTGAGCGCCAGAAAATTAAAGAGCCCGGCTTCAAATGCCCGCCTGATCTCATCAAGGGTAACCAAACCCTCTGATTTGGCTTTCTTTAAAAATATCTCCTTGAATATTTTGTAGTTGACCGACAGGTCCCCCACCAAAATAATATCACCCCGGCAGGTCAGGACCGCTTGTTCGAGCAGGTGGCCCAGCTCCCGATAATTTCCCGGAAAATCGTAAGCGGCAAGAAAACTGACCGCTTCCGGAGAGATCCCTTTAATATTCTTGTCATGCTCTACCACAAACCGCTGAAGATAGGCGGACATAATAAAAGGGAAATCACCTTTCCGCTCCCGCAGCGAGGGGATGACCAGTTTCGCGTATTCGGCCGCCTGCGGCGCCAGAAGCTCCGGCTTTGCGTCCGTTCCTACGATCACTATTGCCGTTTGGTCGAGCGACTCTTTTCTTTTCCGGAAGAACTCCAGGATCGAACTTTTAAAACCCTGGTCGAGCCGGTCAAAGTTTTCCAGATACAATGTCCCGCACCGCTCGTCCTCGTCCTGCATGGTGGTAGCGGTCGGTGCCGCCAGCAACTCCTGGACCGAGGTCCAAAAGTAAGCCTCCAGATTTTCCCGGCGGAACGAAGCAAGATCGATCGACCTGAACCGCCGCTGGTTCCGTTGGCTGTTCCGGTGAATAAGATCCGCGACCGGTTTTTTTTCGATTCCCTGCTCGCCAAAAAGAAGGATGTTGGTTGAATTTAGCGACTGTATTTCCTTGTAAAGCTTTGTTAGCCCTTCCCCTTTGCTCCAATCAGTCTTGAGGGGGGTAAAGGTCAGGCTTGCCCTCCCCGCCAATCTTTCGATCGCTTCTTTCAGCTGGGAAACGGCAAATGGTTTTTTCAGGAAATCCGCGACCCCAAGCTTGGCGGCCGAGACCGCCAGCGGAATGTCGTTAGCCGAAGAAACCATCAGGACCTTGAGATCGGGAGCGGTCAGACGCAGCTGCCGGAAAGCGGTCAATCCGTCGACATCCTTCAGGTCATTGTCTATGATCACCAGGGTTGCCGGCTCGCTCCGGACCAGCTCTTTGGCCGTTTCCAGATCGGGTGCGGGCCGGACCCGATTCTCCGGCGCCGCTTCCCGAACAGTTGACTCCAGTCCGGGATCGTCGGTCAGAAGGACGATAGAGGTCTTGCTTAACATTGACTAAATTATAGCAGTCCCTGACGGACAGGTAAAGTGATGGTGAAGGTGGTCCCCTTCCCAATTTCGCTCTCCAGATCAATGAATCCGCGATGACCGTCGACAATGCTGTGTGAAATGGTCAACCCCAGGCCGGTCCCGCCGTATTTCGTCGTGTAGAACGGATCAAACAGCCGCTTCTGCGTCTCCGGCGGGATCCCGGGGCCGCTGTCCTTGATCACCACTTTGATCGTCCGCAATTCTCCATCCCGCCGGTCCCCCTCCAGCGTCATGACCAGCAAAGCCCCCCCCTCCGGCATCGCCTGGATCGCGTTGAGGACCAGGTTGGAAAAGACCTGTCCCAACTGCCCCCGGTCAACTTCGACCGGTGGAAGCGGGACATAGCTTTTTTCTATTTTCACTTTCGCCCCCTTGGTTTGTTCACGATAATCGGCGATAGTTTCATCGAGCAGCTCCCCGATCTGGACCGGAGCAAAGGTCAGGGCCGATGCCCTGGCAAAGCTCAAAAGGCTTTCGACGATCCGGTCGATCCGGTTGATCTCCCGCGGCAAGATCTCCTGCAGTTTTTTCCGGTACTCCGGGTCGTTATAACGGGTAGGGAGCAGCTGAGCAAAGACCTTCATGGACGAAAGCGGGTTTTTGATCTCGTGCGCCATCCCCGCCCCCATCGTCGCCAGCGCGGCCAGCTTGTCGGCCCGGCGAACTTTATCTTCCAACTGCTTGATCTCGGTCAAGTCTAAAATAGTGATCAATACGCCGATCTTTTTGCCGTCGTGGTCGCGGAGCAGGGTCGAGGCGATCGAGACCGGCACCCCACCCCGCTCATGGGAAGAAAGAACTGCTTCATGGTTGTTAAAACAGTGTTCTTTAAACGACTGCGCCACGATCCGGTTGAGGAGAGAGTCCTCCCCCCAGATTTCTTCACAGCTCTTCCCCAGCACTTCTATGATCTTCCGGCCGGTGATCTTTTCCGCCATCTGGTTAAAGGTCACGATCCGTTCTTTCTGGTCAACGGTCATGACCCCGCTGACCATCGACTGGAGAATCTCTTCGTTGTAATCTTTCATGTTGACGACCTGGGCATAGAGCCGGGCGTTGTCCAGGGCGACAGCCGTCTGGCTCGCCAGCGTCCCAAGCAGGCCGATATCCTCGGCCGTCATAATGTCACCTGAAAGCTTGTTCCCGAGCGCGATGATCCCGATCAACTGATCTTTTGAGATGATCGGCACCCAGACCGGAATGCCAAGTCGGTCCATTTCGTCCCGCACTTCTTCCAGGTCCGATGTCCCGGCCAGCACTCCGCCGGTGTGGACCATCTGGCGGTCAAGCTCGTCTTCAATTTCGTCCCTGACCAGAACATCCTGCATGATCGACAACCAGGAGACGATCGGACTTTCCACGTCGATCTCGATCCGCTTGTACCTGGGGATCGACATCGGGATCGAACGAAAATGCTCCCGCTCCTGGTCGAGCAACAGAAAAGAGATCTCCGAGACCTCCATTGTTTTAACAAATGACATGGCGATCAGCTTGGTCAAGCCTTCCAGCTTGATGACCGAAGCGATCTCCCGGCTGATCTTCAGGATCGTGTTCCGATAGTCGTAGCGCCCCCTAAAAAACAGCCGGTCGGCGATCCTGCCGGTAATTGAGACAAGTGGCTGATAAAGAATGGCGATCAGCAATGCGTCAAAAGCGGAAAAGGTCAGCAGGCCAAAACCGGGACGGCCGGCAAAATATGCCTGCCCGAGCAGGACAATGATCAGGAAAAGAATGGCCGACAAGAGAGCCGACGTGGTGTACACCGTGATCTGGCGGATAACTATCTCCAGGCTCATTAACCGGTGCTTGAGGATCGTATAATAGCCAAACGCCGCCAGGGTCAGCAAGAAAAAAGGTCCGTACCCCAACAGCTGGTTGAATCCCATAACCGGCAAGACCAGATTGCAAAGAAGGGGAACGCTCAAGGCCAACACTCCCCCCAGCAGGATGTAGCCAACCTGGAGACGGCTGGTCCCAAAGTAGCGCTGTTGTTTGCGGCGCAGGACCATGATCGAAACCCCGGCGGTCGCCAGCATGAAAAACAAATATATAGGCGAGCCTAACCCAAGATTAAACCCGTTCCCATCTGGAGTGATCACCGCTTTTTCAAACAGCAGGCCGGTAAAAGAAAGACTCAGGGACAGGCCTCCCCAGACCACCCAGAAAACAAGCTGGGGAATGGTCGGCCGGCTCTCCACTTTGGGAAATATCAAGGCAAAGTAAAAAAACGCGACCGCGGTCGCCAGCCCGGAAATCGCTCCCGCTCTTAACCAAAAGAGCGCTTCCGACGGAACTTTTGCCGTAGAAAAAAGAAAAAGGGAAAGAGCAAATACATACAAAAACCCGGTCAGAAATAAATAGGTCAAATTGATCCGCTTCCCCGGAGCGGCGCTGTAAACCAGCCACCCCATCGCCAACGCCGCCAGACCGATATAAAGCGGGAAGAGATGCTCGATCCGGTGGAGAAAGATCAGGAGCAGGGTACCACCCCCCCCCAACATTAGAAATAGAGGGAGATAATTCGAACTATTTAGCGGTCGCATCAGCCAATCGTTCTCTTCTCAGTCGCAAAAGCTTTTCGATCTCCGCCAGTTCTTCCCTGGTATTGACCCCAAGAGTCTCTGCCGGATCATTTGTGCTGAAAGCAAAAACACTTTTCCCCTGGCGCCGGAGGATCTCGATCGTGTCGGTCAAATAGTATTCTTTTTGGGCGTTCTCCGACCCTACTTCCGCCAGGGCGGCAAAAAGCGCTTCCTTGTCAAAACAAAAAGTTCCGGTATTGACCTCCCGGATCCTCAACTCTTCAGGTGTCGCATCTTTTTTTTCTACGATCTTAAGAAGCTCCCCCCCCACCTGCCGGACAATTCGCCCGTAATTTCCCCCATCAGGCAATTCTGCCGTCAGGTCGGTCGCCACGGCCCCGTTCTTCCGGTGAAAAGCAAGAAGCCGGCGCATTGTCTCCGTCGAGAGAAGCGGGACATCACCTGCCACAACTAAAACCGTTCCGCTAAAATCATCAAGAAAAGGAGCCGCCTGCAAGACAGCGTGACCTGTCCCTTTTTGTTCTGCCTGGATGACAAACTTGACCGGCCAGTCGCGATAATGGCTCATGATCATTTCCCGCTGGTAGCCGACAACAACCAGTATTTTTGCGGGACCAAGCTCCTGCACACTCTTCAAGACATGGGAAAGCATTGGCTCGCCTAACACCCGGTGAAAAACCTTGGGAAGGTCGGATCGCATCCTGACCCCTTTGCCGGCCGCCAAAACCACTACAGCTAAATCATTCATAAAGCCATTGTAACAATCGCCGTTAAAGTTGACAAGCTATTTCTACATTGTTATACTTAAAAAATCGAATTTTGTTGTTTTTCTCATGAAATCAAGAGAAGAGATCATCGCCAGTCTTAAAGTAACGCTCGACCAAGAACGATTTGACCACACCCTCCGGGTAGAAAAGATCGCTCTTGCGCTGGCCAGCAAGTACCGGGTCAACCGGGCCAAAACCAGCCTGGCCGCCCTGCTCCATGATTGCGCCCGGCGCTTTGACCGGCGGGGGCTCCTCCGGATGGCAAAAATATTCAAACTAACGCCCGACCCGGTCAGGCTTTTTGAGCCCAAACTTTTTCACGGCGAGATCGGCCGCCGCCTGGCTGCCGCCGAATTCGGGATCAAAGACAAAGAAATACTGGCGGCTATTGAGAACCACACTACCGGCCGGCCGGGGATGAGCCGGCTGGAAAAGATCATTTACCTGGCCGATCATATTGAGGTCGGGCGGAAATTTACCGGGATCGGCCGGATCAGAAAACTCGCTCTCCATGACCTGGACCGGGCGATCATTGCTTTTACCGAAAATTCGGTCGGCTATTTCCTGAAGCTCGGCCTCCCCTTTCATCCGGCAACCGTCGAGACCAGGAATTATTTACTGCTGAAACATGCAAAAAAAAGAAATTAAGAAAAAAAGTTTCAAGGCACTGATCGTTCTAATGATCTTTCTGATCTTTTTTGGAATGATCGCCGGCTTCGTCATTGGGATCGCCTCCCGGCTCGCCCTGCTCGAGGTCTTTTTAAGCCTCGCCCCAACCTCCCCGATCTTCCCCCGGTCCAACATCCTGGTGCTTGGTGTAGACAAAGGGTATTCCCACCGATCCGACACGATCATGGTCGTCAATATCGACCCTGACAAAAAAACCGTCGGGCTGGTCTCGATCCCGCGCGACACCCTGGTCACCATCCCCGGACGCGGGCTCGACAAGATCAACCATGCATTTGCTTACGGCGGGGTCGAACTCTCCCGGCAAACGGTCGCTGAACTATTAAAGATCGATATCCCTTACTATGTTGTCGTCGATCTATCAGGATTGGAAGGACTTATCGATAAGATCGGAGGGGTCAAGGTCAACGTACCTAAGCGGATGTATTATGTCGACTACGCGGACGACCTGCACATCGACCTCCAGCCCGGACTGCAAACCCTCAACGGGCGGCAGGTCATGGGTTACCTGCGTTTCCGCCACACCGACAACGACTTTGCCCGGATCGAACGCCAACAGGACTTTATTAAAACCGTCGGCGAACAGCTGTTACGGCGGGAACATATCCTTAAAAGTGCCGATGTTTTCTTCTCTCTGCTCAGCTGCATCGAGACCAACCTGAATTCCCGCCAGGTCCTGGGGCTCTCCCTAACGGTCAGGGGGGCACAGGAAACCGGACAGATCGCCATGACCACCCTGCGCGGCGGCAGCCTGATTGTCGACGGCATATATTATTACAAACCGGACTCCGACTCTCTCCCCTCCACGGTCGACCGATACCTGTCGATCGGCGCCAAAGAAGCAGGCCAGCCATGACCAACCGGCCAAGCGAAGAAAAGACCATCGAACTGATCGCCAGAGCTGCGGAAAACAAGCTTGCCCTTGATATCAAGGTCCTGGATGTCAGGAAAACTTCAAACCTGCTCGACTACCTGGTCATTTGCGGCGGCGAAAGCGAGCCGCAGCTCAAAGCAATCAGCGGCGAGATCGACGACCAGCTCCGCAAGGCGGGGATCAAAGGTTACCGCTGGCAGGGAGTCTCCGGCTCCGGCTGGCAGATCCTTGACCTTGGCTCGATCGTTATCCACATTCTTGGAGTAGCTGAGCGGGAATATTACAACCTTGAAGAGCTCTGGGGTAAAGAAGCGATAATTTACCATTATTAATTCCCAACCCGCCCCTTTTGGTGTATAATAAACAACGGTTCGCGATCCCTTTCCCATGTTCCGTCACTCGTGTTTCGTGTGTTTCGTATTGTGGGGCCGTAGTTCAGCTGGGAGAACGCTTGACTGGCAGTCAAGAGGTCAGGGGTTCGATCCCCCTCGGCTCCATTTTTTTGTTGTCTTAGTTAATAAAAAGAAAGGGGTAAGGAAAAATGGCTACTAAAGGAAAAAAGAAAGAGACCAAGTTTGTGTATCGATTCGGCGGGACCAAGGCGGACGGCAAGTCGGAAATGAAAAATCTGTTGGGGGGCAAAGGGGCCAACCTGGCAGAAATGACCAATATCGGCATCCCGGTCCCTCCCGGTTTCACGATCACCACGGAGATGTGCACGGTTTATTACAAATTGAACCGGAAATATCCAAAAGCACTTGACGCCCAGATCCGCGAAAGCATGAAACACATTGAAAAAAACATGGGAACAGGGGCCGAATTCGGGAGCGAGTCCAATCCGCTCCTCGTCTCGGTCCGCTCCGGCGCCCGGGTCTCCATGCCGGGGATGATGGACACTGTTCTTAATCTCGGGCTCAACGACAAAACGGTCGTCGGCCTGGTCAAACAATCAGGGAACGAAAGGTTCGCCTGGGATGCCTATCGCCGGTTCGTCCAGATGTACGGCGACGTTGTCCTCGGCCTCAAGCCGCAGACCAAGACCGACATCGACCCGTTCGAAGAGATCATGGACGAAGTTAAAGAAGAAAAAGGGATCAAGCTCGACGTTGACCTGAGCGTTGACGACCTTAAAGAATTAGTCAAACGCTTCAAAGCGGCGATCAAAAAACGGAAAGGGATGGATTTCCCTGAAGATCCGTGGACCCAGCTCTGGGGAGCGATCGAAGCGGTTTTCGGCTCCTGGATGGGAGACCGGGCGATCAAGTACCGGCAGATCAACAAAGTACCTCACGACTGGGGAACCGCCGTCAATGTCCAGGCGATGGTCTTTGGCAACATGGGGAACGACTCCGGCACCGGCGTCGCTTTCACCCGCAACCCGTCGACCGGCGAGCACAAATTCTATGGTGAATACCTGATCAACGCTCAGGGGGAAGACGTTGTCGCCGGCATCAGGACTCCCCAGCCGGTCAACAACTCAACCAAGAGTTCTGCCGACCAAAAGACACTGGAAGAAGTTATGCCGGTCGCTTACAAGACGCTGGAAGCGATCTACAAGAAACTGGAAAAGCACTACCGCGACATGCAGGACATTGAATTCACCATTCAAAAAGGGAAACTCTGGATGCTCCAGACCCGGAACGGCAAACGGACAGCCGCCGCCGCCCTCCAGATCGCCTGCGACATGGTCGCCGAAAAGCTGATCGACACCAAGACCGCGCTCCTGCGGATCTCGCCGTCACAACTTGACCAGCTCCTCCATCCGACTTTCGACCCGAAAGCGAAAAAAGAAGTTATCGCCAAAGGCCTTCCCGCTTCTCCGGGAGCGGCAACCGGCCAGGCGGTTTTCCACGCCGACGAGGCCGAAGAATGGGTCAAGGACGGCAAGAAAGTAATTCTCGTCCGGATCGAAACCTCGCCTGAAGATATCGGCGGGATGAACGTCGCCGAAGGCATTCTCACCGCCCGGGGCGGCATGACCTCCCACGCGGCGGTCGTTGCCCGCGGCATGGGAAAATGCTGCGTTGCCGGCTGCGGCGACCTCGACATCAACTACAAGACCAAGCAGTTCGAAGCCAAGGGAGTTGTCGTTAAAGAAGGGGACTGGATCTCGCTTGACGGCACAACCGGTCAGGTCATGAAAGGGAAAGTCCCGACCAGTCAGCCGGCCCTCTCCGGCAATTTCGGCAAGATCATGGCCTGGGCCGACAAGGTCAGGACCCTCGGCATCCGGACCAACGCCGATACGCCGAAAGATGCCCAGGTCGCCCGCGACTTTGGCGCCGAGGGGATCGGCCTTTGCCGGACAGAACATATGTTCTTTGAAGGGGACCGGATCAAAGCGGTCCGCGAAATGATCCTGGCCGATGACCTGGAAGGGCGCAAAAAAGCGCTGGCCAAACTTCTGCCGATGCAAAAGGGAGATTTTGTCGGGATCTTTGAAGCAATGAAGGGGCTGCCGGTCACCATCCGCCTCCTCGACCCGCCGCTGCATGAATTTGTGCCGCACGAAACCGCGCAGCAGCAGGAAATGGCGACCGATATGGGGGTCTCCCTGGAGCATGTCCAAAAGAAAGTTAATTCGCTCCATGAATTCAACCCGATGCTTGGCCATCGCGGCTGCCGCCTTGGGATCATTTACCCGGAGATCACCGAAATGCAGGCCCGGGCCATTATTGAAGCGGCTTGCGAACTAAAGAAGAAAGGGATCAACGTCAAGCCCGAGATCATGGTCCCGCTGGTCGGCTCGGTCTCCGAGCTCAAGAACCAGACCGAGATCATCAACCGGGTAGCCAAAGAGACCATTGCCAAATTCGGCGTCAAGCTCGATTACATGGTCGGGACAATGATCGAAGTGCCGCGCGCCGCGCTGGTCGCCGACAAGATCGCCGAAGAGGCGCATTTCTTCTCCTTCGGGACCAACGACCTGACCCAGATGACCATGGGGCTCTCCCGCGACGACGCCGGCAAGTTCCTGCCGACCTATGTCGAGATGGGGATCTACAAAGACGATCCTTTCCAATCGCTTGATCAGGAGGGGGTTGGCCAGCTGGTCGCCATTGCGGTCAAAAAAGGACGCCAGGCCAAAAAGGACCTCAAGCTCGGGATCTGCGGCGAACACGGCGGAGATCCTTCTTCGATCGAGTTCTGCCACAAAGTCGGGCTCAATTACGTCAGCTGTTCTCCATACCGCGTGCCGATCGCTCGGCTCGCGGCGGCTCAAGCAGTTTTGAAAGCCAAAAAATAGGAGTTGAGCTAAGCTGCTAATTCGCGAAGAAATCGAGGGGCGGGAGAAGCAATTTCTCTCGCCCCACGCTGCTTTTTCCGCCAGATCAAAAGGGCGGAAAAAGTCAGAGAAAGAATGTCCGCTCCGCACCGCTTTTCAGCGCGATCGCGACCGGATCATCCATTCCAAAGCCTTCCGCCGTTTAAAACACAAGACCCAGGTTTTTATTTCGCCGGTCGAAGACCATTTCCGGACCAGGCTGACCCACACTCTGGAAGTCTCCCAGATTGCCCGGACCATTGCCCGCGCCCTTTGCCTCAACGAGGACCTGGCCGAAGCGATCTCCCTGGGACACGACCTGGGACATACTCCTTTCGGCCACGCCGGCGAATATGTTCTCGACGACATTCTCAAGCACTATGGCCGGCGCTTTTATCACAACGAACAGAGCCTTCGGGTAGTCGAATATCTGGAACGGGATGGGGCCGGACTTAACCTGACCTGGGAAGTCCTCGACGGGATCCGCAACCACACTCCTGACGATCCCTGGCCGGCAACCCTGGAAGGGTGCATTGTCAGGCTGGCCGACCGGATCGCTTATTTACGGCACGACATCGAGGACGCGATCGTTGCCGGAGTGCTCAAGGAAAAACAGCTTCCCCGCCGGCATATGCGGGCCCTGGGAAAGAATATTTTAGACCGGATCGTGACCGATATTGTCCGGCACAGCCGGCATAAGCCGGTCATCCGGATGAGCGGCGATGTCCAGGTCGCCATGGACGGCCTTTACGATTTTATGTACAAGAACGTTTACACCAACCCGACCGCCAAGCGGGAAGAAAAAAAAGTACCGGAACTGCTGCAGCGCTTGTTCCGCTATTATCATTACAACCTGCCGTTCCAAAAAGGGCTCAAAGAAAAGGACCAGCTCCAGCACACCGTCGATTTTATCGCCGGCATGACCGACCGCTACGCCATCAACAAGTTCCAGGAGCTTTTTGTCCCCGATGAATGGAGGCAGACTGTTTGATCCCTGCCCAAACGATCGAAGAGATCAGAAAAAAATCAGATATCGTCAAGATCATTTCTGAATACACCCCGCTGCGCAAGCGGGGGCGCAGTCACCTGGGTCTTTGCCCGTTCCATTCGGAAAAGACACCATCCTTCACCGTCTCCGAAGAGAAGCAGTTGTTCCACTGCTTCGGCTGCGGGGCCGGCGGGAACGTTTTTGACTTTATTATGCAAATCGACAACCTTGGCTTTGCCGAGGCGGTCCGCGAGCTGGGAGAAAAACTCGGGATCGAGGTCGAAGGGGGTAGCCCTTCAGGAGCCGGAAAGAGCCTGCGCGACCAGCTTTACGATCTGCTTCATCTCGCCGGTAAATTTTACCAAAAATCCCTGCAGGGACCGGAAGGGACAGCGGCCCGCGACTACATGAAACAGCGGAGGATCAGCGAAGAGACCGCCCGAAGGTTCGATTTGGGCTGCGCTCCGGACGGCTGGGACAATCTTTACCGATACCTGCTCTCCCGCGGAGCGGACCCAAAACTAATGGAACAGGCCGGGCTGGTCCTCGAACGGGAGAACGAAAAAGGGAGCTATTTTGACCGGTTCCGCGGCCGCCTTCAGTTCCCAATTATGGATACCCGCGGCCGGGTCCTGGGTTTCAGCGGCCGCTCTCTCGACGGCAAAGAACCAAAATATTTAAACTCCCCCGACACTCCGGTTTTCCGCAAAGGAGACGCAGTCTTTGGCTTGAGCACCACCAAAGAAGCGATCAAAAACACCCGAACCGCGATCCTGGTCGAAGGGAACGTCGACCTGATCTCAACTTTTCAAGCCGGGGTCCACAATGTCGTGGCGCCGCTCGGCACCGCTCTGACAATCGGCCAATGCAAGTTGCTGGCCCGCTTTGCCGATACAGTTGTGTTGGCTTATGATGCCGACCCGGCCGGCGAAACTGCCGCCGAAAGATCGGCTGAACTGATCATTTCCGCAGGCTTAAAAGTTAGGGTTGCCCAATTAAGCGGGGCCAAAGACCCGGATGAGCTTGTCCAGAAACAAGGAGGGGACGCGCTGAAGAAGGCGCTCTCCGACTCCCTCCCCTACCTTGAGTTCAAGCTCAAGCGGACCCTGGGCCGGCACAATCTAAAAGAGATCGAAGGGCGGGGCCGGGCGCTCAAGGAGATCGGACAATTACTGTCAGGAGAAACGGACCAGTTCGCCCAAAAAGAGTACGCCAAGCTTGCGGCCGGCGCGCTAAAAACAACGGAAGAACAGGTCCTGGCTGAAGCCAGAAAGCTGAAGTTTTACAACAACCCAGCGGCTCGGAGCTTGCGCCGGACCGTGGAGAAGCCGCCGTCAAGAATAATCGCGGCCGAAAAACATTTGTTGGCGCTGGCGGCGCAAAACGTTGACGCCAGGGAAAAATTGAAAGCGGAATTGCCGCTCGACCGTTTTATCACGCCAGAAGCCAGGCAGGTCGCGGCACTGATCTACAGCACCGATCTTAGCGGAGCGGAAGATCCAGAGCATAAACTTCTTAGCTTGATCGAGGATGAAGGGGGTAAACGCTTCCTGACCACCGCCCTCTTGAGCGAATCACAGGAGAACCCGCAGGAGATATTGCATGACTGTATCGAATCGCTGCGGGAGGAGAAGCTTAAAAGCAGGGTCAACGCGCTAAAGAGCGAGCTGCAGCAGGCGGAAGCGGCCGGCGACACAGCCCGGGCCTCCGAGCTCATCTCGGCGTTAATGGCTGAAATTTCCTAGAAACGGCATCGATAACAAATTGGAGGGGATCGCATGTACTTTGGTAAAAAAGCTGATTTTGAAACACTTAAAACTTTAGGCGCCCGGAAAGGCTTCCTGACGCCGGAAGATATCCTCTCGGTCTACCCCGAACCGGAGAAAAAGCTCGACCAGATCGAACAGCTCCTGAGCACCGGGATCGACCTGTCTGAAAGCGGCAAGAAGATCAAGGGAGAAGAGGTCCCCAAAGCCGAAGATCTGCAGAAAGAACTGCTGGGGTTAAAAGGGGTCGGCGTCGACGACACCGTCCGGATGTATCTGCGCGAGATCGGCAAATTCCCGCTCCTTACTTCCGAAGAAGAGGTCGTCCTGGCAAAGCGGCTAAAAGCAGGCGATATCCGCGCCAAGCACAAGCTGGTCAACTCCAACCTCCGCCTGGTCGTCTCTATCGCCAAAAAATACACCGGCCGGGGAATGCTCTTCCTCGACCTTGTTCAGGAAGGGAACCTGGGGCTGATCCGCGCGGTCGAAAAATTCGATTACCGGAAGGGGTACAAATTCTCGACCTACGCCACCTGGTGGATCCGCCAGGCGATCACCCGCGCCATTGCCGACCAGGCCCGGACCATCAGGATCCCGGTCCACATGATCGAAACGATCAACCGCCTGCGCAAAACATCACGCATCCTGCTGCAGCAGCTTGGGCACAAGCCGACCGAAAAAGAGATCGCCCAGCGCGCCCGGATGTCAGTCGACAAGGTCCGCGAAATTCTGCGGATCTCACAGGTCCCGCTCTCACTGGAGGCGCCGATCGGCGACGAAGAAAGCTCCAGGCTGGGGGATTTTGTCGAAGATATCACCATCCAGGCGCCGGACGACATCGTCCTGCAGGGATTGTTGCGCGACGACCTGGAAGAGGTCATGAACACCCTCTCCGAGCGCGAGCGAACCGTCCTTAAGCTCCGCTTCGGGCTGGACGACGGCCATCCGCGGACATTGGAAGAAGTGGGTAAAGTTTTCGCGGTCACTCGCGAGCGGATCCGGCAGATCGAGGCCAAGGCTTTGCGGAAATTAAAACATCCGACCCGCGCCCGCAAACTTAAAGAGTACTTAAAATAACGCTACTCTCGGCCAAAGAATTTTTTCCACTCTGAAGCGATGGTCTGTATCCTTCTGATATGACGGGGATTAAAGTTTTCTTCCCACGGCGCCGGCTGCAATCCTCCCGCGACTTCGGCCGCCAATTTAAAATTATATCCCCCCTTCTGGCCCTGTCTTGCAAAAACCCCTTCGTCTATGGGATAAAGCCCCATCGGCAAAGCCAGACTAACCACATCACGGCTAGTCATGGCGCTTAATGTCTGGTGCGATCGGGCTAATGAATAAACCGCGTCGCCGGTCGGAATATCGGAAAGCCGGTCGTGGCTATAGGTGTGAGAAGCGACCTCCATCCCCCACTCTTCCAGCTGGCGAAGTTTTCTGGCCTTATAGTCAGGATTTTCCGGCTGGCCGAAGATATTCCGATCGGGGTTGTTAGTCTGAACCAGAATAAAAAAAGTTCCACGGACCGGCCAGTCAGGGTATTTCGCGTTAAATCTTTTAATTATTCCGACCGCGCACTCCGGATCAACTTCGCCGTTTGGCAAATAGCGAAACTGGCTCGACGATGAATCGTCAAAGGTCAACACGACCGGAATCTTTCCCGGAGGCAAGCCAGGAAATCCGGCCAAAATATCGCGCAGGTTAAAAGGATAATAATTGTTTGACCGTAGCCACTCCAGGTCGCGCCAAAAGTTTTCCGGGGTCCGCGACCAGCGAGCCTCCGGCCGGCGGATCAGGTGGTATTCTAAGACTGGGAATTTTTTGAAGGAATGGGTGGCCGCGACTGCTTTGGCCGGTGGAGCGCTCTTTGCAACCGGCCCAGGGGCACAGCCGGCGACAAACAATAGCAACAGGCCTGTAACCGCGCAATAAATTACGCGGTTAAAAAAGAAGATTGTCATTTAAATTGCTTCTCAAAGCGTTTATAGATCAGCAGGGCGTTCCGTTTGACCTCCCGGTTCTTAAATTCCCCCCGCTTGTTGTATTTAACGATATAAAGATCGACTGGAGAATCGATGTCTTCGTAAAATTCGCCTTTATCCCGCAATATATCGATCTTCCAATAGCGTTCTCCTTTAAAATAGTCGTAGCCGCGTCCGCCAAATGTATCCGCTACTTCAAACAATTGGCCTTTAAATAACCTGGGGATCATAATAATACTGCCGCCCGGAAGAAAATTTAAAGCAACAAAGTTGCCAAGGCGGTGGTTGTTTTGGGAAACTTTTTTGTAACGGCCAAACTCGCTCCAGTTATGGGTATAATACGTGGTAACCAGGACCTTGAGCGAAGGGTAGACAGAGGATCCCTTCGCAAGCATCGGGGAGGCCAAGGCAGCAACAATGGCTGCCGTTAATAAAAGCGTTAGGCTTCTTTTGGCCATGCCGAAATATCCGGCCCATATTTGGACTTGTTCTCTAAAAGTTTTTGCTTTAATTTAGCGACATTTTCCCCCAAGCCATGGATCGTTTTCTCAAACTCGTCAATTTGCGCCAACAGTTCGTCAATATTTTTTGCTTTTTCAACCATAAATAGCTCCCTCCTAAGTATTAAATTGGGCCCTATAGGATTCGAACCTATAACCAATCGATTATGAGTCGAGCGCTCTACCATTGAGCTAAGGGCCCTCAATAACTGCCGAATAACAACTTACAACACGTCCGCCTCCGGCGGACTACAACCACATAACATGGTATCACGTCTTGACTGGTGCTTGCAATATAAGCTAAACTGAACTTGAGTAATATCATCGGTTGTTAGTTATCCTGGGGCGGTTAGCTCAGCTGGTTAGAGCGCCTGCTTCACACGCAGGAGGTCACAGGTTCGACTCCTGTACCGCCCATTTTAACTGACAACTCGGCGCGTTGCGCCTACAACTAACAACTTGTTGTTTTTATAAGATAATCAGTTGTTAGTTATCCAGGGCAGTTAGTTCAGCTGGTTGAATGCCTCGCTTACACCGAGGAGGTCGTAGGTTCGAGTCCTACACTGCCCATTCTATATCCGGTCTTCGAGGATATCTCTTCTGGTCTTCTCCATCAAACGCATAAAAAAGCGGAGGTTGTGGATCGTCAAGAGGTGCATCGCGGTGATCTCTCTCGCCCAGAAGAGATGGCGGATATAGGCCTTGGTGAAGTTGCGGCAGGCAAAGCAATCACAGTCAGGGTCGATCGGCGAGAAGTCTTTTTCAAACTCCGCTCGTCTAATGCTTGTTTTCCCTTCAAGGGTCAAAAAAGAACCGTGCCGGGCCAGCCGGGTCGGAATGACGCAGTCAAATAGGTCGGCCCCCAGCTTAATCCCGCCTAAGATATCTTGAGCGTATCCAACCCCCAATAAATGGCGAGGCCGGTCCGGCTGGAGAATATCGGTCACAATATCAAGCATCTCAAACATCTCATTTTGCGGCTCCCCCACTGACAACCCACCGATCCCATAGCCGGGAAAACCGATCTCGGCGATCTGTTCAGCCGAGATTTTCCGCAAATCCTTGTAAGTCGACCCCTGGGCGATGCCAAACAGGGTTGGGCACTCTTCCGTTTGCTTTTTATTTTGCCAATACTTATAAGCCTGCTTCGCCCAACTGGTCGTCCTGACCAAAGCCGTTTCCGCTTCCTGCTTCCCGCATGGGTAAGCGACACATTCGTCGAGTGGCATCATAATGTCCGAGCCAAAAGCGGTCTGGATGTCGACCACCTTTTCCGGGGTCAGGAAATGCTTGGTCCCATCAAGGTGGGAGGTAAACTCAACTCCATTATCGGTCACCGTCCGCATATGGGCCAGGGAAAAGACCTGGAACCCTCCCGAATCGGTAAGGATCGGTTTATCCCAGCGCATGAACCTATGCAGTCCGCCGGCAGCTTTGATCAATTCGATCCCCGGACGCAGGTAGAGGTGATAAGTATTGGAGAGAATGATCTGGGCTTCCAACTCATTGAGATCGCGGAAGGTCATCGTTTTGACCGTTCCCAAGGTCCCGACCGGCTGGAACATCGGGGTATCGACAACCCCGTGGGGAGTATAGAGTTTCCCTACTCTCGCTTTCGACTTGCTTGATTTCTTTATGATCTCGAATTTAAATTTCATTCCGTTTGCAAGTCGATCTCAAAAAGCGGAACCTTGGGTTCAGGCAAGAAGGTCATTTTGGTCGGAACGTAATCGTTATCGATCATTCCAACATACAGCAACTTCAAGCCGGCGGCGGGGATCAGCCTGGTTGACCCCTCCCTCATTCGCCAATTGCTTTTTTTAGCGTGGTAGACCTGATCAAATGACTCTCCATTCTTGTCAATTAAGACCAAGGCGCCATTAGGCCCGCCGAATGAGCCGGTGAAATCATGGGCATTTCTTATTTCCGCTTCGATCAATATCCATTTTTTACCGGTCGCGGCCTTCGCGCCAAGCGGATCGGTTTCCGGATAACTTACGCTATAAATTTTGAATTTGGCTGTCCCATTAAAAAGCCATTCATTGATCTTTCCCTCGCGTCCTTGAAGCTCTTTTTTTCCGTCGGAAACAGCCGGCATCGCTTCATCTGTCAAATTCACCCGATAAACAGGCAGTTTTGCCCCAGGTATATAAACCACTCTTATCGGGGTGTACTCCTGGGGAACTATCGCCAGATAAAAAACATTCAAGCTCTCCCCGGGTTTTAAGCGTCGGGAAGATTCCCTTTTTCGCCAATCGCTTTTGGACACGTTGTAAACTCTGGAGAACAGCTGTTCGTCCTTATCGACCAGGTTTAAAGATCCATTTGGCCCGCCATAAGAGGTCGTAAATTTTTGATTATTGACCAGCTCAACCTCAATCGCTATATACTTTTTCGCTTTGTCGGCTTTTTCTCCATTCGGTCCGGCCTCCGGATATTCAAAACTAATCACTTTAAATTTCGATGTCCCATTTGCCAGCCATTCCCCGACTTTTCCCTGTAATCCCTGCAGTTGATTTCGTCCTCCGGCCGGGACAATTTTCTTCTTTTCAGCTTCGGCCTTGAACTGCAAGCTAACCAAAACAACAACAATTAACAATAATCCCCATATATTCTTGTTTTTCATAATATCCTCCCTCTAATATTCAGATTATATCATCATAAGATGAGCATCGCGTCGCCGAAAGAGTAAAAACGGTACTTTTCCCGAACCGCTGTTTTATATGCCTCAAGCGTTAGGTCCAGCCCGGCAAAAGCGGCAACCAAAACGATCAGCGAGGTCCGGGGAAAATGAAAGTTGGTAATAATCGCGTCAACCAGCTTAAATTGATAACCGGGATAAATAAATAAGGCGGTCTCTCCCTTGACCCCCTCTCTGCTCCCCGCTTTAACATGGTCGGCAATCGTCTCCAAAGTCCGAATAGCGGTCGTCCCGACCGCGACCACTCTTTTAGCCTCACCTAACAAAGCAATTGTTTCGGCTGGGACCTCAAACGCCTCTGAATACATATGATGGTCCTCAATATTTTCGGCGTAGATCGGCTTAAAGGTCGCCAATCCGGTGTGGAGCGTAACGTAAGCGATCTTCACCCCGCGCGCTTCGATCTTGGCGAGGAGTTCCGGGGTGAAGTGGAGGCCGGCAGTGGGGGCGGCGGCGGCCCCTTCCTTCTCCGCGAAAACCGTCTGATAACGTCCCTGTAATTCCGGGGAGTGGCGATTGGTCTTTACATATGGCGGCAAGGGAAGCTCCCCCTCCTTTTTCATGTAACCCCAAAGGTCGCCTCTAAAATCAATGATCTGTTCACCGCTAGTGGTCTTTTCTATTACCACCCCGGAGACTTCCCCTTCATTAAAAACGATCCAATCGCCAACCTTCAACTTTTTCCCCGGTTTGACCAAGCATTCGAATATTTTTTTATCGGGATCGGTATTCTGCATTTGCTTGCTTAAAAGAACCTCGACCTTCGCTCCGCCGTCAATTTTACAGCCGGTCAAATTAGCCGGTATCACCTTGGTATTGTTTAAGACCAAAAGATCGCCCGGTTGGAAGTAGTCAGCGATATCGTAAAAATGTTTGTGGCCGATCGTTTGCCCCGCGCGGTCAAGGACCATCAGCCGGGAGTGGTCTCGATCGGCGGACGGCGCCTGGGCGATCAGCTCTTCGGGCAAATTATAATCAAATTTCGCTGTTCTCATAATAAATAATAAAAAGGGGCAGGGTCGCGACCAACCCTGCCGCCTTACGCGTAACTCCCAGCTCTACTTTATTTTCGCGGCCCCCTTTTGGCATTCAGCCGGGCAACCGCACTTATCGCAGTCCTTTGTCTTCACGCAAACATCTTTTACGCAGAGCTTTTTGCACTTTTTTGCGCAAGGCAATTTAGCGCGGATTGAATCGCATTGTTTTGAGCTCTTTCCGCATTCAGCCAGGGCCATTGAAGCGAGCAGAACTATTCCAAGAAATAAAACTAATAATTTTTTCATGATTATCTCCTTTAATATTGGTTATTTTAAGAGCCAATAGTAAAAGGAGGGGCGGTCGAAGGATGGGCCAGCCTGCTTATCAAATGAGGCGAAGCAACATTAAAATGCCGGCAAACAATGACCGGCAAGTAATTGACGACCTCTTGGACCGTCGCGCTGGCCGGAAAAAGGGCCGCCGCCAAATGGTCAAAGAGCTTATTGACCGAGGAAACGGCGTCAACCTGTTGAGGAGTTACCCAGCAACTCTCTTCGCCCGAACAACAGCACTTGCTCTCCATTTGGCAGCTCGTAGCCCCAAAAGCGCCAAAAGAAAAGGAAAGGACCAGTAAAAACAATATAGCTTTTTTCATATATTTTATAAATCGGGGCGGCGGGATTTGAACCCACGATCTCTACCACCCCAAGGTAGCGCCTTAGACCAAGCTGGGCCACGCCCCGATTCCTTAATTTACCTTCGGATAATATTGAGTATAATGGTCAGGACAATGCTCGCCAGGATCATGGTCGTGATCGGGACCAGGACCGTCGTATTTTCCCGCTGATAAACAATATCCCCCGGCAGTCTGCCGATCCAGGGAACCTTTGCCGACAGAACAAGAAACCCGCCGATCAGGACGACAATCACCCCAATATAAATCAACATCCGCCCTAACGACTCAATAGCCATCCAATATTTCCTTTTATTCCAGTGCGAATTTCACCGGGACCTCGAACCAGCTGGCGATCGCCCCGCCGCTTTGCGAGGCGGGATTGAAACGCCATTGCCAAAGGGCTTTGGAGGCCGCCGCGTCAAGATCGCTATATCCTGACGAGCTTTTTATATCAACCTTCCAGGGTTCGCCCAATTCACTAACGTAAACCGACAGCAAAACCACCCCTTCAGATCCATTCTCCTGCGCCGCCTGAGGATATAGGGGAACAACCTGATGAGCAATTGTCGGGGGAACTATCGGCAGCGGAACCGCCCTGATCGGTCGCAGAGTTTGTCGGGCTTCGCTTGCTTTCGCTACTGCTACCGGCGCCGCCTTGGCCGGGGCGGCAACAGCCTGAACCGCTCGCACCTCTGCTCCGGCAAAGACCGGATAATTGCGATCAACATCCAGATTTGTTCTAAGAAAAAATAAAGCGGCTGCTCCCCCCATTCCCATGATCAGAAAAAGTCCGAGCCGCGGCAGTGTAAGTTCTTTCATGTTTTGTTCCTCCTTGGTTATTATATCACTAAAAGGTCCATTTCACGCCCAATGAATAGTTACGCCCCGGCATCGGGTACTTGCGCATCGCGTAAGTGTTCGGGTCAAGGCCAAACGCCTCGCTGTATTGCTCGTCAAAAACGTTGTTCGCCGCAAAGACCGCTTCCGCTCCGAAAAGTGGCCTGGTCAGGTGGAAGTCGACCACTGTGTATGCCGGAAGTTCGATCGTGTTTTGGGAATCGACATAGCGCGACCCGACATAGCGGGCCAGAATCGAGCTCCCCCCCATGATAAGCCCTACATTGTACTTGGAGCGCGGGGTATATGGAACTTGTTTATCGACCGCGACTTTTTTGTCGACCACCTGCTGATAGGTATAATTGGCATACCCTTTGCCGGTGGCAAATTTATGCTCCAGGTCAAATTCGACCCCATTTGACTGGACCTCGCCGATATTGGTCGCCAGCGTCTGAAAGGTCGCCGGGTCGTATGACCATAGGATCATATCGGTAAGATTTGCCTGGTAGTAGCTGACCCGGACGATCTGCCGGTCGCTTATATTTCTTTCCAGCGCAATATTGTATGATGTCGACTTTTCGGGCTTTAGAGAGGCGTTGCCAAACATCCCCCAGGCTGGGTCATTCCAATACAATTCGTTCAAGGTCGGGGCCCGGAAAGCGCTCCCGGCCGAAAGCTTGAGAGCTAAATTTCTGCCAAGCTGATAGGTTAGGCCTGCCCGCGGATTGATCGATGTCCCGGCGGTACTGTGCCTGTCTCCCCGGACCGAAAGAGAGAAAAGGGTCCGCCCAAATAATATCTCATCCTGAACAAAAGCGGCATAATTGCTGACCGAATGCGCTCCCGCCAGGGTCGATTCCCCTCTGTCTTCAATAAGCTCAATGCCGTACAATGTTTTTCCAAGCCCTACATTAAGGTTTTGCTGCCACTCCAGGCCATTCCGCCACCCTTTGTTGGAAGAAACACCAAAAATATAGGGATCGATCTTTTGATCAAGAGTGTTGGCGTAAGCGCGCAGGGAAAAATCGTCGTTCCTTAAGGCGGCGCCTATCGTTATGTTCCGGTCCGCCTGCCGGTCGCTTGGTTCCGTGGCGGAAGCCGGGTCACTTTCGGAGGTCGGGACTCCGGGGATCCCTTTGAGCGCGTCATAAAGGCTCCCGTCAACAATAATGTCGGCAAAGCCAAGCGGGAGAGTGAATTTCCCATACACATTCCTGGCAGCGTAGGCACTGTTCTGCCGAAAACCATCCGACTGGATGTAATCGGCGGTTAACAGATAGTTTCCGCCTCCTATTTTAACCCCATACTGCCAGGTCCCATATGAACTATTAGTAACAGAAATATACCTTTCGTCCTTCGGTTCCTTGGTAATGATATTGATCACGCCTGAAACCGCGTCAGAGCCGTACAGGGCGGAAAGCGGGGAACGGACGATCTCCACCCGATCAATGCTCGAGGTTAAAATATCTCCCAGATCAAAAGTCCCCAGTGTCGGGGAATTCAGCCGCCTGCCGTCCAAAAGGACCAATACCTGGGTCGAGTTGGCGCCGCGCAAACGGGCCGAAGTGACCGCGCCAAGGTACCCATATGAGGTCACATCCAATCCGGCGACATTTCTGACCGCTTCGCCGACATTGGTAAAATCCTTCAGCTGTATCTGGCTAATGATCGTGGCATTCCAGGGAATAAGCGTGACCGGCTGGGGAAAACGGGATCCTGTAACCAAAACCTCCTGCCCGTAAAATATTGGCGCAGCGGCAAATGAATCCTGTGCGGTCATAAATGTAAAACAAAAGAAAACCAGACCAAATAAAATAATATTTTTCATCTCTATACCCCCATGATATTTTGAAGTATAGAGTTCTCGGGAAAACCCTAACACGTCCCGTCGATCGGAGTAGGACTAGAACCTACTTATTAGCTAACTCTCTCCCGCTGAGAAATCCGCAAAGACGGGTTTACTACCGCGACACCTCCTTTTTTTCTTCTTCCGATTGAATAATGATCACTATCTCTCCCTTGACGGTCTTAGATCGAAAATGCTCTAAAACCTCCAAGGCCGGGCCTCGCTTTATCTCTTCGAACTTTTTCGTCAATTCCCGGCAAACGGCAACCTGCCTGTCTCCCATGATCGCCAATATCTCCGTTAATGTTCTTATCAAACGAAAAGGAGACTCGTAGATTATAATCGTCCTCTCTTCGTTTTTCAACGCTTCAAGCAATTTCCGCTTTTTACCTGGCCGTTTTGGCAAAAAACCTTCAAAAGCAAAACGGTCGGTCGGCAAACCGGCCGCCGATAATGCGGCAATAGCCGCCGATGCGCCTGGGATTGGCACAACTAAAATGCCCTGCTCAGCGGCCGCCCTGACCAGCTCATATCCAGGGTCAGAGATGCAGGGGGTCCCGGAATCGGTCACTATCGCCAAATCAGCTCCAGCTTGTAGCTTTTCCAGCAAGTGTCCGGCTTTCCGCATAATATTAAATTTATGATAAGAGGTCAGCGGGGTGGAAATGTCATAATGATCCAGAAGGATCCTGGTCTGTCTGGTATCTTCCGCCGCAATGAGCGAAACCTCAGACAAGATCCGCCTGGCCCGATAAGTTAGGTCTTCCAAATTGCCTATCGGCGTCGCGACAACATAAAGGGTTCCGGACATCTAGTTGGAAAAGATCGGCGTTTTACGGTTTTCGGCAACGTTCTCGGTCATGTTTTCGCCAAAGCCTTCTTCTTTCGCCCCCGGGTTAACGGTTACCCTGCCGTGATAGGTTGCCCCTTCTTCAATAATGATCCGCTCGCCGCAAAGTTCTCCCCGTACCCGCCCCGTCTTGGTGATCTCCAGGTTGCCGGCCGCTCTGACGTTCCCTTCAACTTTTCCGGAAACAACGATCGAACCGCCAAATACCTCACCGGAAACTACGCCGCTTTGCAGGATCATAACCTCGCCGTCAGCCTTGATCTTTCCTTCAAAAAAACCGTTCAAGCTGATCGATCCACCGGTCACGATCTCTCCTTTAAATGTGGAATGTTCCCCCAGGACCGAATTGACCCCTTCAAAAAGCGGCGCCTTTTTACCGGAACCGTTAAATACTCCCATTTTTTCCCCTCCACATCCGACTGGCGGTCACGACATTCATGTCAAGATACGCCATTGGATTTTTTGCTACGTTATTCACCCTGACTTCATAATGCAAATGCGGACCGGTCGTCCAGCCGGTCATACCGATATAAGAAACAATCTGTCCTTTGCTTACCCTCTGTCCCTGGGCTACGGCAAACCTGGAATTATGCCCGTATAAGGTAGAAATGCCGTTCTGATGCTGAACGATGACCGCTTTGCCGTAACCTCTGATCCACCCGACAAAAGAGACATGACCGTCAGCAGTCGCCCTGGCCGGAGCCCCATAACTGGCCTGAATGTCCACTCCAGTGTGCCTGCCACGCCATGGATAGACCCGGTATCCAAACCCAGAAGTTATTCTACCATAGATCGGCCATGAGGTTGGGGTTTCCACCAACCGTTCCTGGACTTTTTTTACCCATGACCTAAGTTCTTCTAGGCTCTCTCTTCGCTCGGAAAGCCTGACCGCGGCCTGGCCAAGTTCAAGAGATATTTTATCTTTAGCTTCAGGGGATGACTTTAAATCAAAAGGGAGTCGTGCCTGGTTCTTCCAGCTCTTTAAGCCGAGCATTTTTCGGAGGTTGTTCTCTTCGGAGGCCAACTTATCAATGGTCCCCATTATTTGAGCGGTCTTTTGAGAAAAGGCGGAAAGCCGGGCTTCCTGTTTTTCATTCTTGGCCAGGGCGTGGGTATAACCGACCAAACGACGCGATATTAATGTGGAGTAGACAATGGACGACCCGACCAAAAGCAGGCAAAAGACCAAAGCAAAAGCCCCGGTATACAGCCAGCTGGCCGGGACCTTGAAGCTGATCGGCGCTCCCTGCGCGTCGTGCGGCACGATCATAAAAGTAAAATGTTTTTTCTTTTTTCGGTTAGCCACTATTACACCCTATTAAACTATACTCTGCCAAACGCGATAAAGTCAATAGTCGGCTATGTAATTAATAGGCGGATAACCATGAAATTCCTAAACTACTGGAACGATAATAATTCATGTTAATAACCAGGCCGCAGATCAGCTTGATCGTCCAAAATTCATATGGCCATCCGATCACCCAGGCCCACCGGATCGATTTGCCCGGAAAAAGGCCCGACCAGCTCCCTGAACTCTCCCTTCTTTCCCCTCCCGCCCGGTTAAGCAACAGCATCGCTGATTTTCGCCGGCACCGTCGCTTCATGACCGATTGTCTTGAGGCAACAACCGGAACCATCCCCTTGCTGGTGACCGACCAACACCTTTATTCCCTCCCCTTTTACAAGGCGCTGGCCGGAACCTATCCGGACCAGGATATCGCCATCGTCACTCTTGACAATCACCTGGATGGGGTGGACCTGACTTATACCAACTGGGCTTTTTGGGGATTTGGCATCTATCTTAACCATATCAAACCGACCAATCTATTTATTATTGGTTCCGGTCAGCAAATAAAGGCCGAGGCTTTCGCTCGCGAGCATAAATGCGAGGCGGCCGGAGCGCTCTTTAATTACCAGGTTATTGAAGAATTTTCCGAATTCACCCGCCGGGCGGCGGACAATGTGGCGGCAGTCAACCCTTCGATAAATATCAGGGAGATCAGGCGGGACAGGCGGCTTAGGGATTTTGCCGAATATTCATTGCTTAAAAATGCCGGGGTAACGATCAGTCAATCCCTCACAGGGGTTTATCTTGCGGGAAAGCCGGTTTTTGTTTCGTTTGACACCGATGTCCCGCTTCGAGGTGAAAAATTACTGGAGATCGCTCGGCTTCTGCGCGGCTCCATACTTCTCGGCCTGCATATCAGCGAGCTGAGCCAGGGACTCCCAATCCACGGCCGCGAAGAGATAGAAACCCTAGTCAAAATGATCGTTGAATAGCTATTCTACTTTAAAGACCGAATCGCTGATCCCGCGGTTGACCTTGATGTTATCAAAATCCATCTCCACATCCATCCGGCCGGCCGGCGTACTGACAAAAGAAACGTTCTTTTTGGGGATCCAAACCCCACTGATCATGGCATAATCAATGTCAGACTGGCTGACCAGCTCTCCTTTGCTCCCGTACATCATGATCCTGGTCGCGATCCAGCGTTCACCGTCAATATAAAGCTCCATCCGGGAAAGGAATTTATTCTCTTTCCTTGGGGTGCCTGAAATAACATAGATCGCCTTTCCCGGCACCCCTTTATTGGCAACAGTAAAGTCAAAATATTGCTTTGCTTTCTCCAGGTCCATTTGCTGGGAAGAACCGGGCATCCCGCTCTGCTCGCGCAGTTTTTTCAGGTCCTGGACCACTTTCTGTCCGGTCTCCGGATTAACGACCATCATTTTGTCGCCATTAGTAATAGTTACCTGCTTTACAGGCGAAAGCATCTCAACCTTTGACTTCTCTTTCCCTTTGGTCCAAACCTTCCCTTTTTGGGTCATCTTCTGAGGTTCGTTTTTTTCTGACCCCGGCAAGGCCAGGTTAGAGCTGATCAATGTCGTGGTCTCTGCATACATGTCATTGATACGGTCCTGGTTCTGCTGAACCTTTTTAACGACCAGATCAACCGAAGCCGTTGAATCGGCAAAGGCAACAGGGCAGACCAACAAAAAAGTAAAGACCAAAGCAATTATTTTTTTCATCATTAACTCCTTAATCTAAAGTTTCAATCAATTTTTTGTTCCTATTTAAATAGTATAAACTTAATATTAAAATATCACAACAAGTGTACTGTCGATTATTCGTCAATCAAATTGATATTACCAAACTATTATGGGATAATTTGCCAAGGGTAGTTCCCAAAGGAGAAATATGAACATTTACGCCTTGCCCCCTCTAGCCGTAGGCGCCGCGGCCGCGTTTTTCGGCTTGTTCATCCTATCCAGCAACCCCCGCTCCAAACTTATCGCTCCGTTGTCGTTTTTTTCCTTGAGCGCCGCCTGGTGGCTGATCTGTTCCGGCCTGATGTATTTAACCCCGGAAAGGAATCTAGCCTTGCTTTTTAGTCGGCTCGGATTTATCGGGATCGCCTTCCTTCCGGTTTTCTCCTTTCAATTCATCGCGACTCAAGTCAGCCTTCGTTTGCCTGGCTGGCTGTTCACTATCCTGTACGCCACCAGTTCCTTCGCTGTGATCGTTGCCTTTTTCACTAAACAGATCTTTCAAGAAGCTATTCATTACTTCTGGGGATTTTATCCGGTCGCCGGGCCCCTCTACCCGCTCTTTTCCTTTTATTTATTTGCTCTCTCGGCCCTTGGGCTCTTTCTTCTTTTTCTGAATTACCACCGGGCAATGAAACAGGCCAGGCCTCTATTGGCCCGGCAATCGCTTCTTTTATTGCTGGCTTTTTGCGCTAGCCTGCTCGGTTTTATCGATCAATTTAAGCGGACGGAAACCCCGTTATATCCGATCGGTTATCTGGCGATCATGCTTTTTATCGGCATTGTTATTTACGCGACCGTCAGGGTCAAAGCAGTCGATGTCCCTCTCAATTTTCGTTTTAGCCCTCACCGCCGGCGGCCAAACTACCAGCAGATCATCAGCAAATACATTACCGCCCTGGCCAAGCCGGAGGTCGATCTTGACCGCTTTTGCCGCCTTGCCCCATACCTGCTGACCAAAGAGCTCTTCCTCTCGGCCGCTTCAACTATGGTCCTTGACCGCGAAAAACAAACTTATATCGTTAGAGCGGGCGAAAGAGAAGCGGCCGACACGGTAGGGATCGAGATCGCCGAAGATTCCCCGCTCATCGAAGAATTGTTGGCCCGCAAACGGGAGATCGTCCTGGATGAAGTCAAAGCGCTCCTGAAGATCAGAGGAAAAGACCATCCCGCCGAGCGTCTCCGCCTGCAGGCCATAATCAACGAAATGAACAAGCTGAAGGCGACCCTGATCATTCCAAGCATTTCCGAGAGCGGTCATTTCAATAAAACGATGCTGCTGTCGACAATTAACCTGGGAGAAAAATTCCATCTCGACGATTTTTCCCGGGAAGACATTGAGTTCCTGACCGCCCTGGCCCATCAGATCACCCTTAGCATTGAATACGCTTTTATCTTTGAAGAGCTCAAACGCAACCAGGATTATTGCATCCAGGCGGAAAAGCTGGCCGCCCTCGGGACAGCTACCGCCGGCATCGCCCACGAGCTGAAAAATCCGTTTACTTTTCTCTATACCGTCGTCCATGCCATGGACAAGCGCTGGGACGACCCGGAATTCAAAGAGAGCGTCATTAAAATACTTCCGGCCGAAGTTGAGCGGATCAAGCTGATCTTAGACGGCCTTTCTGATTATTCTAAAATGCAAAACCTCAAGCCGGAACCGGTCCAGCTTGCCCCGGTGCTGGAAAAAGTGATCGCCATCCTCGGTCACGAGATCAAGAAAAACAGTGTTAAGTTAACCAAAGAATATGACAGCGGCAGTCCGATCACGGTCATGGCCGATAAAAACCGGATCGTCCAGGTCTTTATGAACATTCTTGCCAACGCTTTGCAGGCGATCGGTCCGGGGGGCGGAACAGTTTCTATTGCGCTTATCCAGGACTCCGGCTCCGATCATATTTCCTTTAAAGATAACGGCCCTGGGATACCGCCAAAAGTCTTAAAACGGATCTTCGACCCATTCTTCACCACCAAAGAAGCGGGGACCGGCCTCGGACTCCCCATCACGAAAAAGATCCTTGAAGAACAAGGAGGATCGATCAAGATCGACAGCTCCGAAGGAAGCGGCACAACTGTTACCGTCACGCTTCCGGCCGCTTAACGACCGCGCTTCGTTGTTTTTACCGCTAGAAAATGATAAAATTTAAAAATGGAATACAAGAAAACCCTGAACCTGCCTCAGACCGACTTCCCGATCAGAGCGAACCTGGGAAAGGTCGAAGAAGAGATGCTCACCTATTGGAACGGACAAAACATTTACTCACAAATCCAGGACAAAAACGCCAAAAACAAGCCATTTATCCTGCATGACGGCCCCCCATATCCCAATGGTGATATCCATCTTGGCCACGCGCTCAATAAAATACTCAAAGATATTGTGGTTAAATATAAATCGATGCAAGGGTTCCATGCTCCCTTTGTTCCGGGATGGGATTGTCATGGACTGCCGATTGAAACTCAATTGCTTAAAGAGATCGGGGAAAAACGAAAAGAGATGCCGATCTCGGAATTTCGCGAAAAATGCCGGGACTACGCCTTAAAATACGTCGATCTGCAGCGGGGTGAGTTCAAAAAGCTCGGGGTTTTTGCCGATTGGCAAAACCCATATTTAACGATCAATCATTCATACGAAGAAAATATCGCCGCCCTATTCGGCGTTCTGGCGGAAAAAGGCTATGTCTACCGGGGACTTAAACCGATCCATTGGTGCCCCAATGATACCACTGCTCTAGCCGAAGCGGAAATTGAATATGAAGACGACCGCTCCCCATCGATCTTTGTCAAATTCAAAGTGGTTGACAACAAATCACTGGTCTTAAACCGCAAGTCACCATTAGCTAAAGTCAACGATCAGGTCTTTTTTGTCGTCTGGACCACCACCCCCTGGACCCTGCCGGCCAATGTCGCCATCTGCGCTCATCCGGAGCTGGAGTATGTTTTTGTCAGTACAGGACCACCGGAAGCGGAAAACGTCTATGTCGTAGCCGAAGGGCTTTTGGAAAGCTTTTTACAAAAGCTGGAGATCAAAGAGCATAAAATAATTGAACGGACCCATGGAAAATATCTGGAGGGGATACTTTGCCAGCATCCATTTATCGACCGACAGGTCCCGGTGATTTTAGGCGAGCTGGTCACACTGGAACAAGGGACCGGCCTGGTCCACATTGCCCCCGGACACGGCGCCGAAGATTATCAGGTCGGCTTAAAGTATAAGCTCCCGATAATCATGCCGGTCGACCCGCGCGGCTATTTTGACTCAACCGTCCCGGATTGGCTCATCAACATTTATTACGATAAAGCGAACAAGCTGATCACCGAGAAGATGAAAGAGGACGGCACTCTGCTCAAGCTGGAATTCATGAAACATTCTTACCCCCACTGCTGGCGCTGCAAGAGCCCGGTTATTTTTAGGGCGACCGAACAATGGTTTATCTCGGTTGATCACCGCGAATTAAGGCAGGAAGCCCTAAAAGCGATCGGCCAGACCAAATGGTATCCCGCCTGGGGTGAAAACCGGATCAGAGGGATGGTCTCCGGACGCCCCGACTGGTGCATCTCCCGTCAGCGCGCCTGGGGAGTGCCGATCCCGGTCTTTTACTGCACAAAATGCCACAAACCACAGATGACCGGTATATTTAACCAGGCGATCCGCGACCTTTTTCTCAGGGAGGGGACCAATGGCTGGTTCGCCAAAGAAGCCAAAGATATCCTCCCATCCGGGACCAAGTGTCCGGATTGCGGCGGCTCCGATTTTACCAAAGAGACCGACATTCTCGACGTCTGGTTTGAGTCAGGCTCATCCCATGCGGCGGTCCTGGAAACGATCCCCGGCCATGTTTGGCCGGCCGATCTTTATCTGGAAGGGTCCGACCAGCACCGGGGATGGTTTCAATCTTCCCTGCTTCTCGGAGTAGGCTACAAAGGGGCTGCTCCCTACCGGGCCGTTCTGACCCACGGATTCACCATCGATGATAAAGGAAAAAAAATGAGCAAGTCGCAGGGGAACGTCATCGATCCACAGGATGTGGTAAAACGCTATGGGGCCGATGTCCTCCGCCTCTGGGTCGCTTCGACCGATTTCCGCAACGACATGGCCGCCTCGGAAAGCATTCTCAAGCAGGTTCAGGAAGCTTATCTCAAGATCCGCAACACCTGCCGCTTCTTGATGAGCAATTTGTACGACTTTGTTCCCGGAAACCGCGACGATAGTGTCGCTGGGTTCCAAGCCAACCAACTTCTGGAAATCGACCGGTGGATCCTCCTTCGCCTCCATCGTTTAATTGAAAAAACGACCAAAGCGTACGATGAGTACGAATTACATCTGATTTACCACTCACTTTACGACTTTTGCGTCAACGACCTGTCGGCTTTTTATCTTGATAGCTCCAAAGACCGGCTTTACTGCGGCGGCAAAGATTCGCCAGAGCGTCGCTCCGCTCAATTCGCTATGAACGAGGTCCTTAAAGCGTTAGTCTGCCTGATGGCCCCGATCCTCTCTTTTACGGCGGAAAACATTAATAAGTTTTTAATGACAAATGAATGTAGTATATTTTTATCAACAATGCCTAATGCAGACCAGAAATACCTTGATGGGAAATTAGAAGATAAATGGGAAATTGTTCTGGGCATAAAAAAACAAGTTAATTTTATGCTTGAAGGAAGCCGATTTAAAAAGGAAATTGGATCGAGCCTTGACGCGGACGTGAGCATACTAGCCTCAAGCAATGATTATCCTATCCTAAAATCAGTTGAAGACCTTTTACCAATGATATTTATCGTTTCAAAAGTTTCCCTCAAACAGAATCCTTCCACCGTAATAGGAGTGACTCCCGCATCGGGACAAAAATGTGAGCGTTGTTGGAACTGGCGCGAAAGCGTGGGACAAAACAAGGAACACCCGACCCTATGCGCCCGTTGCGCCAAGGTTGTCGGCTCTCTCTGATTAGTTCTTTTATGTTATACTGTTGGTCAGCAAATTAATTATTTTGGAGGAATGATCTATGGCAAAAAATCATGACGTTAAAGATATGGGCCTGGCAAAAAAAGGTAAAGCCCGCATTGAGTGGGCTGAACGTGACATGCCGGTCCTCTCCCAGGTTAAAGATAAATTCCAAAAAAGTCAGATATTAAAGGGAAAAAAGATGAGCGCCTGCCTCCATGTGACGGCTGAAACCGCCAACCTGGTCAGGGCCCTTAAAGCCGGCGGCGCCGACATCGTCCTTTGCGCCAGCAATCCCCTCTCCACCCAGGATGACGTCGCCGCCTCCCTTGTCAGCGATTACAAGATCCCGGTCTACGCGATCAAAGGGGAAGACAACGAGACATACTTCAAGCATTTAACCGCCGCGATCGAACATTCCCCGGTCATCACCATGGACGACGGGTGCGACCTGGTCTCCGCTATCTCGAAGAAATATCCGGCCATTGCCCGCCAGATCATCGGCAGCATGGAAGAAACCACGACCGGTGTGATCCGACTTAAGGCGATGGAGCGGGACGGCGCGCTGAAGTTCCCGGTCATCGCCGTCAACGACGCCCAAACCAAAAACCTCTTCGACAACCGCTACGGGACCGGCCAGAGCACCGTCGACGGGATCATCCGGGCGACCGATTTTCTTCTGGCCGGAAAAATGATCGTCGTGGCCGGCTACGGCTGGTGCGGCAAAGGCTTTGCCATGCGCTGCAAAGGGATGGGGGCAAATGTTATTGTCACCGAAGTTAACCCGGTCAAAGCGATCGAAGCGGCCATGGACGGCTTCCAGGTCATGACCATGGCCGAAGCGGCCCCGATCGGGGACCTTTTCTGCACCCTGACCGGCAATATGCACGTGGTCAGGCCGGAACATTTCAAGAAAATGAAGAACGGGGCGATCGTCTGCAACTCCGGCCACTTTGACATTGAGCTTGACCTCACGGGGCTAAAAAAGCTGGCCAGGAAAGAAAAGAAGAACGTCCGCAACTTTGTCGATGAATATATTCTCCCCAACGACCACTCCGTCTTTGTCCTGGCCGAAGGACGCCTGGTCAACCTGGGAGCGGCCGAAGGCCACCCCGCCTCGGTCATGGATATGAGCTTTTCCACCCAGGCGCTGGCAACCGAATATGCGATCAAAAACACCGGCAAGCTGGCCGCCAAGGTTTATAATGTGCCTCAGGAGATCGAAGATTGGGTCGCGACCGCAAAGTTAAAATCTATGGGGATCGGCATTGATAAGCTGACCGCCGACCAGTCTAAATACCTGGCCAGCTGGGAAGAGGGGACATAATGGACGAAGATATCAGGCTCTTTGAAGCTATCGAAAGAGTCCGCCGGGACAAACATCAACCATGGCGCTACATACTTTTCACCTTTCTTAACGGAATTGCCCAAGGGGTCGGGTTTGCGCTCGGCACGACCCTGATACTTGGGATCGTTTTCTTTGTCTTGACCAGGGTTATCGCTCAACTGGTCAACTTCCCGGTCGTCGGACACTATTTTGAACAGATCGGCACACTCCTCGACGTTTACTCCAAACAACCTCTCCCCCGCGTCAGATAAGATGTTTTTTTACCTGCTGGCCGCGTCCGTCTGCCTTGCCGACCAGGCGGTCAAACAGCTGGTCCACAACACTTTTCAACTCGGCCAATCGATCCCGATTATCGGACCATATTTGACCTTGACCTATGTCCGGAATACCGGAGCCGCTTTTTCTATTCTTACTGGGAAGTCCCCTTTCTTGTCCGTCATTGGATTGGTCGCGGTCGCCTTGATGATCTATTTTCACTACCGCCTTCCGGCTAATGAAAAAGTGGCTCAAACCGGCCTGGCCTTGATGTTGGGCGGGAGCATAGGCAACCTTTTTGACCGATTTGCTCGACACTATGTAATTGACTACATCGATCTTAAGGTTTGGCCGGTCTTTAACCTGGCCGACATCATGATAAATCTTGGCGTGGCCCTGATAATCCTGGCGATCCTGTTCCAAAATAAGGAGGAATAATATGCACCCGATCCTGATAAAATTAGGCTCACTGACCCTTTATTCATACGGTTTTATGGTCGCGCTCGGCTTTCTGTCCGGGATCGCCGTCTCTTTGCGCCTGGCCAAACAGGCCGGGATCAAAAGTGAAACGATTATTGACCTGGCCCTTTATGTGATCGTTGCAGCTATCGTCGGGGCGCGCTTCCTTTACGTCGCCGGACAGTGGGGTTTTTACCGGGGAAATCTATTGGAGATCATCATGATCCAGCGCGGCGGCATGGTCTTTTTGGGCGGCTTGATCTTTGTTCTGGCAACAGTCATCTATTTTGCCCGCGCCAGGCAGATCCCGTTGCTTCAGCTTTTTGACGCTATAACGCCGGGAACCGCTCTTGGCTACGCGATCGGGCGACTGGGCTGTTTTCTCAATGGCTGCTGTTTCGGGCTCCCGACCGCTCTCCCCTGGGGGATCGTTTTTCCAAGCGACTGCCTGGCTGGAAGCTACTTTCCCGACCGACACCTTCACCCCACCCAGCTTTACGCTTCCGCCATTATCATTGTCGCTTTTGCTTTTCTTCTCTTCCTGTACCAGAGAAAAAAATTCCCCGGTCAGGTTTTTTTCTCCGGTCTGGCCATTTACTCGGCATATCGTTTTGGTGTTGAATTCCTTCGCTATAGTCCGATGCACTGGCTTGGCTTAACCCCTTCCCAATGGATCGTTATCCCGGTTTTTGGGATCAGCCTTTACTATTTATGGTATTACAATAAAAATGACCGAACGGCATGAGCTTATAGTTCCAGACAGCGTTCAACAAATACGCCTTGACCAGTTCCTGGCGGGCTCACCTGGGCTTGCCCTTTCCAGGTCGCAGGTCAAAGAACTGATCGACCATGGTTTGGCACGCCTAAACGGGGAACAGAGCAAAGCAAGCGCCAGGGTCAAGCCCCGTGACCTGATCACCGTTGAAATTTCTGCTCCACAGCCGCCGACCGCTAGACCAGAAACCATTCCACTCGATATAATTCATGAAGATGACGATATCATTGTGATCAATAAACCCCAGGGACTGGTTGTCCATCCCGCCCCCGGTAATTATGAGGGAACACTGGTCAACGCCCTGCTTGCCCATTGCCGCCAACTGGCTACGTTAGGCGGCCCTTTGCGGCCAGGCATTGTCCACCGGCTCGACAAAGAGACCTCCGGAGTGATCGTTGTCGCCAAAACCGACCTGGCCTATCGCTCGCTCATCAAACAGATCAAGGATCGGACGATCGAAAAGACTTATCTCGCGCTGGTCCATGGGACACCATCACCAATGGAGGGGACAATTGAAGCAAACATCGGACGCCATCCGGTTAATCGCCAGAAAATGGCGGTCTTAGCGGCCAGCGGCAGCCATCGCTCGCGTACCGCGTTAAGCCATTATCGGATAAAAGATGTTTTGGGAAAATATTCTCTGCTTGAGGTCAAGATCCTGACCGGCCGGACCCACCAGATCAGGGTCCATTTAAGCCACATTGGCCACCCGATAGTTGGAGATCCTGTCTATGGACGGAAACAAGAAGAATTCCGGGTCCGAGGCCAGCTTCTTCACGCTTACAGGTTATCCTTTGATCACCCAATCAGTGGAAACCGGGTAGAATTCTCGGCCCCTATGCCTCAGGAAATGTCCGCGGTCATTAATACGCTTACTTTAGCCCGCCAGTAACAGCTAAAAACAAATAAACCAACCCAGCCATGGTCCCAAAGAGGCTCGACCAGCGAACGATCGACAGCCAGGCTCGAACCTCTTTCTCTGGAGAAGGAAAGTATTCTTCCATCTGCGGAAGGAGGGGCTGATAAAATGCGTTAATGCGATTATATTTTCCCTGATCCATGGCTGTTTCTTCCGTTTGGCTGATCGGCCGGTATGAACAAATTTATCGTGGTCCCGCTTCCTGCCTCGCTCTCCACGCTGACGTCTCCGCTAAGCTGGTCCAGCATGCTTTTCGCCCAGGAGAGCCCCAGCCCATTCTTTTTTGCGGGGTCTCTTTCGGAATAGAACGGATCAAATATCCCTTCCAGGCTTTCAAGCGCCATATGTCCTTGTCCTTTTTTAAGCTCAATCCCGATCCCGTTGTCGCTGATCGAGATCGCAATATAGCGGCCCGGCTCAAGGGTGCCGCCCCGCACCGGGAAACGTTCGTCGATCGACCTGGTCTCAACCACTATCTTGATCCGTCCAGACCAATTTTCTTTTATTATATTGTTTGATTCTTCCGCTTCTAATTTTTGTCTCCTTTGCATGATCGCTTCAAAAGAATTCTCAATAATATTTTCAATGGCCAAAACCATCAGATCGTATCGTCCAAAAACGACATGGTCAGCACTGTACTCACGAGCGATCGCAACGTTTACTTTTTCCTGGTAACGCCTCTGACAGTTATCGATCGCCTGGCTGATCGCGTCTTCGACCACAAATTCCGCCCGCCAGTTATCCTGAGAAGACATCTTTAAATAAAGAAGCATCTCTCTGATCAGCCGTTCAAAGTTATTAAAAACCTTTTTAATTTCCCTGATCTGGCCCAATTGCTCTTTATCCTTTATTGCCTTTTCCAATAAGTTGAGCGCCAGGGTTATGATCGGGGAGCTGTTGTTAAGGCGGTGGGCGACCCCGGAAGTAATATCGCGAAAATATCTTTCCTCTAAATGCCGGGAAATCGACTTTTTGTAATCACTAAGATCGATCACCGCCGTTAGGACAACCTTATTGCCCCCTCTTAATGTTGGTATAACCGTGTCTATGGAGATCGCGTAAAATTGGCTCCCGTCATTTCTAACGTAGGTCCTGGTCGCGAGATTTTGCACTTTTCCGCCGTTCACCTTGACCCGAAAACGCTCTTTTGCTTCAGCCCGCTGATCGACCGGTACAAAATCGGTGATCGGCCGGCCAATAACTTCAGCCCGCGTAAAGCCCATGTTGTCCAGCCAGCGTTGATTGACCTCAAGGATAGCTCCATCAACGCCAAGAAAATGCGCTGCGACCGGTAAATTATTAAATAAATTCTCCGGCGAATTGATCCCGATCATCTTCCAGAGCGAACTTGGTTTTTGATTCTCCGCTATTTTGCGATATTGCCGGGTTTCAAGCTGCCTTAACCGCCTATGCAATGATCTGGCCGATGGAAAACGAACCGCTGAGTTCATAAAAGGCCTCCTATGTCCTCTTTCGACCGAATAATAAATAAATTTCAGTAGTGGAAGGGCATTATGAAAGCAGGCTGATCAGTTTGTAGACTAGTTTGGCTGCGGTAAAATCAGAGGCCAGGTCGTCTCTTTTTGGGGAAAGCTCAACCAGATCAAATCCAACAATGTTTACTTTTTGGCTTATAGCGGCCAATAGATCGATCGTTTCATTCCAGTCCAACCCTCCCGGCTCCGGGGTGCCGGTCGATCTAATGACCGCCGGGTCAAAAACATCGACATCGATCGTCACATACAGATTGCCGCTCAACTGGGAGATCAGCTTTTTCGTGTTAATCTTCCCTGCCCAATGGATCCTGTTCAACTGGCCGCTCTTTTTGGCAAAGTCCCATTCCTCCTTGGAAATACTCCTGACCCCGGCCTGAACGACCGGAGCCATCTCCAAAGTTCGGCGAATAGCGCAAGCGTGGCTTTGTTTGCTCCCCAGGTAACTGTCGCGCAAATCGGCATGGGCGTCAAAAGAGAGGACCGACAGGTCACTATAGCGGTCAACAAAGGCTTTTACGGCTAATGGGGTCAGGGAATGTTCCCCGCCTAAAATCACCGGGACTTTACCGTCAGTTAATATTGAAGATACCTTCTTCGTTAAACCTGCGGCCGAGACCGGCTTGATCGTAAATATTGGGCTGACCTGATAAGGCTCAAACTGCCGCTCCTCATCAAATGTTTCCAGCTGCTGCGAAGCCCTGAGAATAGCTGCCGGGCCATTCCTGGCCCCTTTGCCATAAGAAGTGGTCGCCTCATGAGGACAAGGGACAACGACATATTTGGCCTTGGAATAATTGTAATATTCCGGCTCGATCTCGAGAAATTTCACGCGGTCAGTGGATCGCCAGCGCCCGCTCGCGGGGGGGCTGAAATTCTATCCCGTGGCTGGTGCGGGAAACTTCGTGGCGGCTGGAGACAAAGACCTCTGACAAATATTGGGAGGCGTACTCGGTATTAAAATCTTTGCAGGAGAAAATATCAATAAAAACATGACCAGTCTCGGGAAAAGTGTGGACCGAAATGTGCGACTCGGCGACCAGAACAACCCCGGAAACCCCGGTCATTTCCTCTCCGCCGGCGGTCGACCGGAAAACATGCGGCTCGGAGATCTTGGTCATGCCGATCTTTTCTGGAAAAGTATCAAGCATATCGTGGACAAAAAGAACATCCTCCAATTTTTCTTTGGAACAGCCGTAGCAATCAACAATTAAATGCGAGCCGAAGCCAAAGGCCGGCTCAATAATATTTCTTATCATTTTCCGCCATTCTTATGCTGTTTTCCCGGGAACCATTAACATTTTAGAATGAATTCATGATTTGTCAAGAAAAATGAGGGGAAATCCATATCAGCCGGGGGAGTGCTGTTGACCCCCCCTCCCATTTATGATATTCTAAATATATTATGGATAATGAACTAAAAGGGACACAAATCAGTAGCGGCAAGGGGGACTCGGCCCTTTCTGAAGTTGAAGAGCTGATCCGCCAAACCCTGGAAGAAAGCAAGGTCTCCGCTCCGGCTGAAAGCAAAGAAAAGGCCGCGGTTAAGGAGGATTTTAAAGCAACAACTTATAGCGCCTCTCCACCAAAACCGGTCGCTCCGGCCGCGCCAACATCGCCAGTCATGCAGCCAACCCCGGCCAAACCAGCCGTTCCGGCCAATAGTTACGACGCGACTTTCAATGAATATAAAGCTGGGGACATCGTCAAAGGGAAAGTGGTCAAAGTCGACCAAACCGGCGTTCTTGTTGACATCAAGTATAAATCAGACGGCTTAATTCTCCCGGGTGAACTGTCGCTTCATCCATATACTTCGGTCGACGAGGTCGTTAAAGTCGGCGAGATCATTGAGGTCTTCATTGAAAAACTGGAAAGCAAAGAGGGGTATGTCATTCTCTCTAAGGCTCGGGCCGACCATGAACGCCACTGGAAGATCGCAATGAACGCGTTCCGGAACAAAACCCTGCTTGAAGGAAAAGTCCTGCAAGCCCTCAAGGGGGGGCTGGTCGTTGACTGCGACGGCTTGCGTGGTTTTGTCCCTGCCTCCCAGGTCAACAAGCGCCCCGAAGAGACCTTTGAATCCTTTGTCGGTCAAAATATCCCTTTAAAGATCATCGAAGTCAACCGCCACCAGGGAAAGATCATTCTTTCTCATCGGCTGGCCGCCGGTGACAAAGAAAAAGAGGACCACAATAAGCTGATCAATGAATTAGAGGTCGGCCAAATCAGAAAAGGGAAAGTGGTCAGCCTCAAGAATTTTGGCGCCTTTGTCGATCTTGGAGGGATCGAAGGGTTGGTCCACCTCTCCGAACTCTCCTGGAAGCGGGTCAAGCATCCATCCGAAGTTGTTAAACTCGGCGACGAGGTGGAGGTTTTTGTCCTGGGGGTCGACAAAGCAAATAAAAAGGTCGCTCTCGGCATGAGGCAGCTCCAGCCCGATCCCTGGGCCAGTGCCACCGAACACTTCAAGTCCGGCCAGATCATCAAGGTCAAGATCCTCCGCTTCGCCAAGTTTGGCGCTTTCGTCGAGCTCGGCCATGGCCTGGAGGGGTTGATCCACATTTCCGAACTTTCCAAAGAACCAGTAGCCACTCCGGAAGAAGCCAAGCACCCTGACGGCACCACGATCAAGCTCGGCGACGTTGTCGATGCCAAGATCCTCCGGGTCATTCCTGACGAACAGCGGATCGGACTGTCGGTCAAACAGGTCCAGGTCGAACGGGAACGCCAGGCGCTCAAGGAAGTCCAACAAACCTCCGCCGTTGAAGAAAAGAAAGTCACGATCGGCGACATGATCGCCGAAAAAGAGCGGGCCAAGGCCGAGCGGGACGGACTACTGGAAGAAGCGGCGGAAGGAAGCTCAGAAGAAATCCCGACATGAAGTTTGTCGACCAGCTTGACCAGGCGGCCAAAGAAAACTCCAGCCTCCTCTGCGTCGGCCTTGATCTCGACCTAAGCAAACTCCCTCCCTCTATCATCAGATCGGAAGACCCTTTGTTCATTTTCAACAAAAGCATTATTGACGCGACCAGGGACCTGGTTTGCGCTTATAAACCGAATTCCGCATTTTACGAAATGTATGGGCTTTCCGGGCTCAATGCTCTGTTAAAAACCATCGATTACATTCATGCCGCCGGCCTGCCGGTCATTCTTGACGCCAAACGGGGAGATGTTGGCCACTCATCCAGCGCTTATGCTAAAGCCGCCTTTGAAGTTTACAAAGCCGATTCGGTCACGGTCAGCCCCTATATGGGATATGACTCGATCCAGCCATTTATCGAATACCAGGAAAAAGGGGTCTTTATCCTCTGCCTGACCTCCAACGCCGGTTTTCGCGATTTCCAAAACTCCGGCAACAAAGAGCCGCTCTACAAGTCCGTTGCCCGCCACGCTAAAGAATGGAACCATTATGATAATTGCGGACTGGTGGTCGGAGCGACCAAGGCCGAAGAGCTAAAAGAGATCAGGGAAATTGCCGGCGACATGCCGATCCTGATCCCTGGGGTCGGCGCGCAAGGGGGAGACCTGGCGGCCGCCGTTAAATTTGGGGTCAATAAACAGGGAATGCGCGCGGTGATCAACGCCTCGCGCAGCATTCTATATGCCAACGACCCTCGCGCGGAAGCAAAAAAGCTTCGTGACGAGATAAACAAGCATAGGGATAGCAGGTAAATCAGGTGGGCAGGGAAACGAGGGAAACAGGCATGGGGAAAAAGAATTATGAAGGGCTGCAAAAGAACGTCAAGGAGTTAAAACTGCCACCGATCGACACTTGGGAGAATCAATACGCCGACCGGGAATACGCTATCCATATTGAGACCGACGAATTCACTTGCGTCTGCCCTAAGACCGGCCTTCCCGACTTTGCCACGATCATCATTGAATATTCCCCGAATAAAAGGTGCCTGGAGCTCAAATCCTTAAAAGAGTATTTCTTTGCCTATCGCGATATAGGGATTTTCCACGAACATTTGACGAACAAGATCCTGGCCGACATTGTGGCCGCCGCTAATCCGCGTTCCGCCAAGGTAACCGCGGAAATGAAGGTCCGCGGCGGGATTAAAACTTCTGTTACCGCCGAATATCCGCCCGCTGCCTGACCGCCTTCGGCTAATTGCCGCTGTTTAGATCGAGCTGTCGGCCTGCTTTAGCAGTTTGATCTCGATCGATTCATTGGAAGCAGTTAATTTATCGTTGTCGTGGTTTTTCAGTGCGGATAAAAGATCGTCGTCAACCTGTAATGGGGCCAAAAGCTCTGCCCCTTTCGCGCCATGATGCTTATGCAGGTAAAACCTTCTGAACCGACCATCCTTTTCACCTAGAACTGCCAGCCGGTCGTAAAGGCCCGGCAACAAAAAACGTATAATAACCAGCCACGATTTAGTAATGATCGTGTTTTTTTCCAGTATTTTGCCAATATCGTGAAGCAGGCCGATCCTGGCCAGTTTTCCCGGTTCAACCTCCGAATGGAGCCGGGAAAGGGCAAGCATTTTACGCGCGACAATAACTGAATGCTTCTTTTCAAAATCAGGCAGTTGGTCAAAAAGCTTTTTTTCTTTTGGCTTGAGATATAGTAATGCGAATTTCTCGTCACTTGGCGTATAAACAGCGAACATCGCGAAATAAAATTGTTTTATCCGGTAAATAAGCCTAGAGAGCATCTATCGCCTTGCGCATTGAAGCGATAAGCTTGATGGCAGCCCGGTTTTTCTTCTGGCCGATCAAGCCGACTATCGCCGAGCCGACAATAACCCCATCGGCAGACCCAGCCGCTCCCGCCGCTTGTTTGGCGGAAGAAATTCCGAAGCCGATCGCGACCGGCAACTGAGAAATCTTTCTTATCCGCGAAACCAGGCCGGAGAGATCTTGCGACAACTCTTTACGCGCGCCGGTCACCCCGGCCGCCGAAACCAGGTAAATAAAGCCCGAACTCTTGGCCGCCGCCAGCCGGATCCGCTCATCGCTGCTGGTCGGGGCGACTAAAAATATCTGGTCGACCCCTGCCGCAGACAAGCCCGCTTCTTCGGGGGGAAGGTCGGGAACGATCGTTCCGTTAACTTGGTAATTTCGGCAATCATTGTAGTATTTTTCCAATCCGTACTGCAAAACCAGATTGTATGACAGCATAAAACAGATCGGAACATTGGTCCGTCGGCGCAGTTTTCCAACCAGCTTAAATACTTTTGGCAAATCTACCTTGTTCTTTAGCGCCCGCTGGTGCGACGCCTGAATGACCGGCCCATCAGCCAGGGGGTCGGAAAAAGGGATCCCTAATTCAATAATGTCGGCCCCCGCTTTTTCCAGGCTATATACCAACTTCTCTGTCTCTGCCAAGCTGGGATCGCCGGCGGTAATGTAGGCTACTAAAGCTTTTCTTTTTAAAAATGATTCTGAAAGCATAGAAAAAGTATACCATATTCCTGCCTGAAATCGATCGATCAACGGATCGATATCAGTGTATGCGATTATCAGTCAAACCAACCCGGCTGTCTATTATCCGGCCACGTAATTTTTCCTCTGCAATACCTTTGCTGGGCGACAATGAACCTGCCTTGCCAGGTAAATATCTCGTTTCAACCAGTGGGGGCAAATTATCGATCGAAAAGCTCACTGCCAGTCAGAAGCTTCCAAATCGTCCCTTTTTTCTTTCATCCAATCACGGCGAGTTCTTTGGGATGGCAACTTTTGCCGCGATGCAGGATCGCATCCCTTTTGGGTCAACTTTGCTTCATTTCGACGCTCATCATGATCTATCAGGCATTGACAAACAAAAACCGGTCCCCAAAACCCAGGAGGAAGCCCTATCGATCGAGTATCCGGAAGCTGATTTTGTTTATCCGCTTTTTTCCAATGGGGTAATTAATCGTTTCTTCTGGGTTCTGCCAATAGGAGTGACCAGGGACAATATGGATGAATACCTTTACACCTTTGGCGGCATGCCCCATAATATTTTTCCAGTAATTTTCAACCCGAACGATTTGACCTCTCATTGCAACGCTTCCGGAACGATCATTGTCAGAAAAAATGACCAGCCGAACCCAATGGTTTTTTTAGGCTGCCTTCTATTCAGCGAGCTCCCGGAGTTATTAGGCAAACTTGATCCCAATTTTACCGTTATAGACCTTGACTCCGACTATTTTGGCAGCCGCCATCCGAGCGATCGCCCCGGTCTGGCCCAATACTTCCCGACCGATCTTAGAAACGGGATTTGGCAATTCTTCCAACAATTCACAAACAACAGGTTTTCCCCGGTTGCGGGGAATTTGGCCCTCTCGCCAGATTATTTTTTCCGAAATGACGCGTCAATAGACAGGTTTGCCGCTGACTTTTTCCTGGCGCTCCGCGGGAGCGGGCTGTTTATTTGAAGCGGGTTTTTATCTGCTCCACATCTTTGTCCCCCCGGCCGGAGAGGCCGACAACAACCGTTTGAGAGCGGTCAAGTTTGGAGGCTGTCTTGGCTAAATACGCGATCGCGTGAGAAGATTCAAGGGCGGGAATAATCCCTTCGGTCCTTGACAACAATTCAAAGCCGACCAGCGCTTCTTTATCGTTAATGGTCACATATTCAACCCGGCCACAGTCCTTCAAATAGCTGTGTTCCGGGCCAACCCCTGAATAATCGAGCCCGGCCGAAATCGAATGGGTGGTTTTTATTTGTCCTTCTGTCGTTTGCAGAATATAAGTCAGCGCGCCTTGCAGCACCCCTACCTTGCCATTAACCAGCGGGGCAGCGCCAGCCGCTTCCACGCCAACAATTTTCACCTTCTCCTCTTCAAGAAAAGGATAAAACAGTCCGATCGAGTTTGATCCGCCACCTACACAAGCAATTAAATAATCCGGCTCCCTTTTCTCCAGCGCGAAATGTTGTCCCTTGGCTTCCCGGCCAATGACAGACTGAAAGTCGCGGACCATCAGGGGATAGGGATGAGGCCCGACGCAGGAACCGAGACAATAGAAAGTATCGGTCGGATGAGCCATCCAATCGCGAAACGCTTCGTTGACCGCATCCTTCAAGGTCTTGCTCCCGGCTAGGACCGGGACAACTTTGGCGCCGAGCAATTCCATCCGGAAAACATTGAGCGCTTGTCGTTTGATATCCTCTTCCCCCATATAAACAACGCACTCCATGCCAAACAAAGCGGCCGCCGTCGCGGTCGCCACCCCATGCTGGCCGGCGCCGGTTTCGGCGATAACCCGGTTTTTTCCCATGCGCCGCGCCAGGAGGACTTGACCAATAGTATTGTTGATCTTGTGGGCGCCGGTGTGGCAAAGATCTTCCCGCTTCAGGTAGATCTTAGGTCCGCCGAGTTCATCGGAAAGCCTTTCGGCAAAATAAAGAGGGGTTGGCCTTCCAACATAATTTTCCAGATAATAATTTACCTCTCGCTGGAATTCTGGATCACGCTTGGCGGCTAGATAGGCAGCCGCGACCGCGGCCAGCGGCCCCATCAGGGTCTCGGGGGCGAACCGGCCGCCAAAACGCCCAAAGTGGCCGGAATTGTTCGGTAATTCGCTGAATTTATGCGCAGTCATCTTAATTGTTATTATAAGTTACCTGAGGTTGAGATTCAAGGAAAAACGATAAAGCCGGGCCACTTCACCGGATTTCCTGTTCAATTTCCTTCATCAGGTCTGAAGCTTTATTTTCCTGCTTTTTTAAAATCTCTTTGCACGTTTGAATATGAGCCAAGGCTTTTTTCAGGCTTTCTTCCAGATCATCGATCCCGATCTTTCCTTCCCGCAGATCAGCGTAGATCTTTTCCAGGCTCTCGAACGATTTTTGGTATTTCGCTTTTTTGGCTCCCATTTTCCTTCTCCTTTGATCCAACATTGCTGATTATTTTACCATCGACCAATTGGGTCGTTAATTGCTCGCCAACTTTTACTTGTCCAATTTGCCGCAAAACCCGCCCATCACCTCCCCTGGTAATGCTATAGCCCAACTTCATGGTGTTTTTCGGTTCAAAAAGAGCGATCTTCTCCGCCAGATGGTTCAGGCTGGTTTCTTGCTGTTTGATCGCTGCCAGTCCGGCCGTTAACATATTTTTAGAAATATTTTCGATCGCAACTCTCCGTCTGAGATGATATTGTTCGGCTTCCCCCTTGATCTCCCGGATCAAAGATCGCAATGCATTTCGGTCCTCTCTTAAGATCAGCGCTGCCGACTGGTTTATTCCCTCGACCAGCCCATCAACCGTTACTTCGAACCACCTAACTTTCTCTATCAGGAAAGTCGCTGCAGCGGTCGGGGTCTTAAAGTTTGAGTAAGCAACCATATCAGCCAGCGACAGGTTGATCTCGTGACCTATCCCGGTCAAAACCGGTAAGGGAGAGTGAGCAATCGCCAGACCGATAGCTTTATTATCAAACCACTTCAAGTCAGTCACCGCGCCGCCGCCACGCACAATAACAATTACGTCATATTCGCCGCTCCGGCGGGCGATCGTTTTTAGGGCGGCGGATACTTCTTGCTCGACCCGCTCCCCCTGGACCGCCGAATCGTAGAGGTCGATCTTAAAAGGATAACGGGCGCTCCAGAGCTCGTGGATAAAATCGTTATAACCGGCGCACCCCTTGGCGGTGATCAAGGCGACCCGGAGCGGGCAAAGCGGGATCGGCAGATGTTTGTTTTGGTCCTGGACACCGAGGGCGACCAGCTCTTGATAGATTTTAAGGCGGAGAAGATGGAGTTCCCCGACCGTCACGCTCGGCTCGATATCTTTCACAATTAATTGGGTTCTTCCTTTTGCAACCCAAAAGTCAGCCGAACATTTTAATTGAACAATAATTCCATTTTCTAACCCTTTATCCTGGCCAATATCTTTTAATTTTTGATTAACCAATAACAATTCATTTTTCCAGCACATCACCAATATTTCAGCAATGACCGTGTTTGATTCGGCTTCTTTTTCACAAAGAATAAACCTGCTATAACGTCCTCCATCTGCTAATTTATAATCAAGAACCTCCCCTTTGACCCAAAGCCCTTCGGGGACAAGGTCTTTGAGGTACATCTTGACGACTTGGTTCAATTGGCCGATCGTTAAAACTTTCTCGCTCATGTTAAGAACCGGTCGATCGTCTCCAGCAATTCCGGATAGTTTTTCGCCTCTGTGACTCTGCCGCGGGCCGCCGCCGCATTAGGGAATGATTTCAAGTACCAGATCGCAACCTTGCGCATCAACCCGATCAGGTTATTTTTGTATTTGCCCCGATATTCAAGGGTATAGGCCAAGTGCTGTTTCAAGACTGCCCGTCTCTCCGCTAATGATGGAAGCTCCGCCGCCTGACCATCCAAATACTGCTCTATTTGTTGGAAAATCCAGGGGTTGCCAAAAGCCCCCCGAGCGACCATTACTCCATCACACCCAGTCGCCAGCATCTTTGCCGCTAATTCAGGGGTAAAGACATTTCCTGAGCCAAACACCGGAATGGTCACCGCCTCTTTGACCGCCTTGATCGCGCCGTAATCGACATCGCCCGAATAAAGCTGGCTTTTGGTCCGGCCATGGACAAAGAGCGCCGCCGCCCCGTTCTTCTCGCAGTTCCTGGCAATCGCCGCGATCCGTTTGTGATCCTTTTTATCATAACCGATTCTTAGCTTGACCGTGACCGGAATATCAACCGCGGCGGCAACCTTCCTGACTATGCTATACAAGGTTAACGGTTCACGCAACAGATTGGCCCCCGACCCCTTCTTCATCATCTTTTTGACCGGACAAGCGGCGTTAATATCAAGAAAGGGAGGCCTGATCATGCCTATCAGGATCTTGGCCGCCCTGGCCATATCGTCAGCGTCGCCCCCGATTAACTGAGCGGCTATTGGCTGATCGGTATCGGTTGTTTGGAGAAGTTCCCCGGTTTTACGGGAATGGTGAAGGAGGGAGTTACAATCAATCATCTCGTAAAAAGCAAGTCTCGCCCCATGCTCTCTGCAGATCAAGCGGAACGGCAGGTCAGAACAACCTGCCAGGGGGGCCAAAATGGTCTTCCCGATATTTACCGAGCCTATTATCACCATATAACCTTTATTATACATCAAATATTTGAGCTTTTTTGCTTTAACCGCGGAATTAATTCCGCGGTTTACCTATTCCACTCTCGGCATTATCCTTGACACTGTTTGTGTCAAGGTTTATACTGCCTTCGTTGGTAGTCTTAACGCCAAGGAGGTGTATATTTGTACCGTTGGCTTCACGATAGCGACAAACCGGTCTACACAATTCACATCGCGGCTGAATTGGTCGGCTGCCACCCGCGGACCTTGCGAATTTACGAAGAAGAAGGGTTGATCCAGCCGAAGCGGACCCCCAAGAACTACCGGCTTTATTCGCAGAGCGACCTGGCCATGGTCAGAAAGATCTCCAATTTAATTGGCGAAATGAACCTGACCCTGGCTGGAGTAAAAGCATTGTTCACGGTCGCCGAATGTTTTGACATTGAAATTGATAAAATGTTCCAGGAATTGCTTGACTGAGTTGCGGCAAATGGCCCTATCGACTATAATCGAAAAGACATCAATTAAAACAGATCGAAAGGAAAAAATAATATGTTATGCCAAAAATGCAAGGTTAGACCAGCTACCGTTCACATTACCAAGATCGTCAACAACAAAAAAGCCACCTACCACCTCTGCAGCGAATGCGCCGCTCAGGAAGGGCTCCTGCCGACCATGGGAGGAGGAAACCTTGGCGACCTGGGGGACTTTGGCTTCCCGGAAATACCCGGATTTTTTGAGTTCCCGGATATCTTTGCCTCTCTGCTGAAGCGGCGGCCAACCGAGCGGTTCTTTGAATATTTTGCCGATTCGGCCAACCGGGCGCTGCAACTCGCCACTGAAGAGGCCCAGCGCCTTGGCCACGACCATGTCCGGACCGAACACCTGCTTCTTGCCCTGATCAAAGCGGAAGGCCTCGCCTCCAAGGTCTTGCAAAAACTAGGCGTAGACATGGTCAACCTTTTCTCCGACCTGGAGTCGCTCATTGGACGAGGCGAAGGAGCCCCAAAAAAATTGGTTCTATCTCCCAGAGCCAAAAAAACCCTTGATTACGCCTACCAGGCGGCCCGGGAGCTTGGCTTCAATTACGTCGGCGAAGAACATTTTCTGCTTGGGATAATCCGGGAAGGAGAAAGCCTGGCCGCCCAGGCTCTTCATAAACGAAAAATAACCTTTGATAAGATCGCCAAAGAGATCATAGCGGAAGCAGAAAGGACCCAGGGGAAAATCCCCGAAGAAACGGGAGAACTTGAAGGGGAGGGAAGAGATGAAGAGGAAGAGCTCCCGCCGGAATTGTCCGAAAATCTGGGCGGTGGACCGGAAGGGATGTTTGGCTTTCCTGGACTAGGGATCGGCGGGCCGCCCCGGCCATCAAAGCCAGCGCTTACGACCTTTGGCCGCGACCTGACCGCGATGGCCAAAAAAGGCGAACTTGATCCGGTCATCGACCGCGAAAAGGAGATCGAAAGGATCATTAGGATCCTCTCCCGCCGGACAAAAAACAATCCCGCTCTTCTTGGTGATCCTGGTGTCGGTAAAACCGCGATCGTCGAAGGATTGGCGGAACGGATCGTCAAAGGAGAGGTCCCCGATATCCTGCGCGACAAGACCGTGATCTCACTTGACCTTGGCGGAATGGTCGCCGGCACCAAATACAGGGGTGAATTTGAGTCCCGCGTCAAAAAAGTCCTGGACGAGATCCTGGCCAAGAAACGGCAGGTCATTCTTTTTATTGACGAACTACACACACTGGTCGGAGCCGGCGGAGCCGAAGGAGCGATCGATGCCGGCAACATGCTCAAGCCGGCCCTGGCCCGCGGCGAGCTTCAGATGATCGGCGCGACCACCGTTGATGAATACCGCAAAAACATTGAAAAAGACCCGGCCCTTGAGCGCCGTTTCCAACCGGTCTTGATAAATGAACCTTCGGTTGACCTGGCGATCCAGATCCTGCAGGGGCTTAGGGAACGCTACGAACAGCACCATCAGGTCAAGATCCCCGACGCCGCACTGGTCGCCGCCGCCACCCTGGCCGATCGCTATATTTCCGACCGATTCCTCCCCGACAAAGCGATCGACGTCATGGACGAAGCAGCCGCCAAAGTCCGTCTCCGGATCTTCACCAGCTCGCCGGAATTAAAGAAAGTCCAGAAACAAATGGAAGAGCTTAAACGGGAAAAAGAAGCGGCCCTGACCTCCCAGCAGTACGAAAAAGCGGCCGCCGCGCGCGACAAGATCAGCGCCCTGGAAAAAGAGGCCAAAGAGCTGACCGCCAAATGGAAGCAGGAACATGGCTCCGAAGCGACCGTGACCGAGGATGATATCGCCAGCATCGTTTCCGACTGGACCGGGATCCCGGTCATTAAATTGACCGCCGCCGAAACCGAAAAGCTGATCCAGATGGAATCGGAACTTCACAAGCGGATCATCGGCCAGGACGAAGCGGTCGTCGCTATTTCCCAGGCTATTCGCAGGGGTCGGGCAGGCCTCAAGCCGCCGCAACGCCCGGTCGGCTCATTTATTTTTGCCGGCCCAACCGGGGTGGGAAAAACCGAGGTCGCCCGGCGTCTGGCAGAATTCCTCTTCGGCACCCAGGACGCGCTGATCCGGGTCGATATGTCCGAATACATGGAAAAGCATACCGTTTCCCGTCTGGTCGGCGCCCCTCCCGGATATGTCGGTTACGACGAAGGCGGGACTCTGACCGAAGCGGTCCGCCGCAAGCCGTATTCCGTTATCCTCTTTGATGAAATAGAAAAAGCCCATCCGGATGTCTTCAACGTCCTTCTGCAGATCTTAGATGACGGCCGATTGACCGATTCCAAAGGTCACGTGGTCGACTTCAAGAACACGGTCATCATTATGACCTCCAATATCGGCCAAAAAGAGATCGTCCAGCAGGGAGCGATCGGCTTTCTGCCGCGGGAAGACAGGGAGGCCTCGTACGAAAAAATGCGCGACACTGTTCTGGGGGACATGAAAAAGGAGTTTAGGCCTGAGTTTCTCAACCGGATCGACGAGATAATTGTCTTCCACCCGCTGACCGAAAATGAGCTTAAGCAGATCGCGGGGATCCTGATCTCTGACATGCAAAAACAGGTCACCGATCGGGGCCTAAAACTGGAAATCACCGAAGCGGTCAAAGAGCGCGTTATCAAAGACGGTTTTGATCCAAAATATGGGGCCAGACCGCTCCGGCGGGCAGTCCAGCATCTACTGGAAAACCCGCTTTCCAATGAGTTGATCGCCGGCAGGTTCAAGGAAGGGGATATTGTCAAAGCGGATGTTAAAGACGACAAGATCTTTTTTGAAAAAGGGGAAGGGCGGGTCGAAAAACCTAAACCGGAATCGACAAAAACGGAAAACACCAGGCTCGAACCAGCCCTTAAAATCGAGTATAAACCGAAACGGGGCCGACCGAAAAAAAGCGAGGCTTAATGAAAATATTAGCCACGCTGTTAATGCTTTTTTTGTGGCTGTCGGCCGCGGCTGGAGCGGAACTCTTTGAATATAAAAATCTCCTCCTAGAAACAAAAAAGAACCAGGCCAGAGACAAAGCAAGCGGCAAGCTCCTCTGGCGCGCGACAATTAAAGTTGCTAGGCTTTCCGATAAGGGGAAAGATTTTATTTATATTACCGAAGATGGTTCCGGTATATACGGGCAAGACCACAAAGAGAAAAGCTGGAGTTCGCGCGCCTATTATATTCACGACAAAACAAGCGTGATCCCCTATCAGGGCAAGCTGGTTTACAAGTCGCCTGATGGCAAAATTCTGGAAACGATCGAAAAGTCATTTGACCTGGCGCAAAAAAAGGTCCTTTTCCGCGAAAACAACAAAGAAACACTTTATGATCTGCAAGGCGACCTAATAGACAAAGAATTGCTTGGACTTGCCCTGGCCAACTATCCCTTCAAAGAAAAACGGGACCTCATTTTCCACCTGCTGACCAACGAACCCAAGATCTATCCGATGACCATTAAGTATATTGGTGAAGAGCCGGTCACAATCAACGGCAAAGAGATAGCCGCCCACAAGATCCAGATGATCCCGGACCTTGGGGCTTTGAACATTTTCGGCGCCTTCGTACCTAAAACATATTTTTGGTTCACCAAAGAGAAGCCACACGACTTTCTCCGCTATGAAGGATTAGAAAGCGGAATGGGAACCCCTTACATCATCATTGAAGCTGTTCAATAGTTAAAAAACTCTAATCTTCATCAATAAATATGTTAAAATTGTATTTATGAGCGACTATCTCCCCGCGCAGCTTGAATCCAAATGGCAGGAGGAATGGGCTAAAGCCAGGCTTTACCAAACCCCGGAAGGGACCGATAAGCCTAAGTTTTACGATCTGGTGATGTTCCCCTACCCTTCGGGGAACCTCCATATGGGACACGTCCGCAATTACGCCATCGGCGACATTGTCGCCCGCTTCAAGCGGATGAACGGTTTTGCGGTCCTCCACCCTATTGGCTGGGACGCTTTCGGCATGCCGGCCGAAAACGCCGCCATCAAACACCAAACCCACCCTAAGCCCTGGACCGAAAAATGCATTGAGCGAATGACCGTCCAGCTCAAAAAACTGGGTATTAGCTATGATTGGGAGCGGGAAGTTAACACCAGCAGTGAGGAATATTATAAATGGACCCAGTGGATTTTCCTCTTAATGTATCAGAAAGGGCTTGCCTACCGAAAAAAGGCGGTCGTCAACTGGTGCCCCAAATGCAACACCGTCCTCGCCAATGAACAGGTTGTGAAAGAGGATAAATGCTGGCGTTGTGATTCAACCGTTGAACAACGCAACCTTGAGCAATGGTTCTTTAAAATCACCGCCTACGCCGATCGGCTCCTTGCCGACCTGGAAAAACTGACCGGCTGGCCGGAACCGGTCAAGATCATGCAAAGGAATTGGATCGGGAAAAGTGAAGGCGTGGAAATCAATTTTAAGGTCAAAGATAACCGCGGCGTTCAGCCGCAGGTTCTAACAATTTATACCACCAGGCCCGACACCCTATTTGGCGTCACTTACATGGTCCTGGCGCCCGAACATCCCCTCGCTCTGGAATTGGCAAAAGGGACGGCACAGGAAAAAGCGGTCCGCGACTACATCGAAAAAGTAAAACACGAAAGCACCCATGAACGGGCGGTCTCGACCGGCAAGGACGGGGTCTTTACCGGCGGCTACGCCATCAACCCCGCAACCGGCGAGCAGGTCCCAATCTGGCTTGCCGACTATGTCCTGATGGAATATGGAACTGGCGCTGTTATGGCAGTCCCGACCCACGACCAGCGAGATTTTGAGTTTGCCAAAACCCACAAGCTACCAATGAAGCCGGTCATTAAACCTCTAAACGCGGATCTTAAAACCGAGGAGATGAAAGCGGCCTTTGTCGAAGAAGGGCTCATGGTCAACTCCGGCGAATTTAACGGCCTTCCGAGCGATGAAGCGCTCGATAAGATCGGCGACAAGTTCGGCGCCTGGCAAACCAAATACAAACTCCGCGACTGGCTCGTCTCGCGGCAGCGCTACTGGGGAGCTCCGATTCCCATTATCTATTGTGAGAAGTGCGGGACGGTCCCTGTTCCTGAAACCGAGCTCCCAGTCAAGCTTCCGATGGACGTAAAGTTCACTGGCGAAGGGGCCTCGCCACTCACCCAATCCAAATCATTCCTGGAGGTTAACTGCCCTAAATGTGGCGGCCCATCTCGCCGCGAGACCGATACGCTCGACACCTTCAATTGCTCCTCCTGGTACTACCTCCGCTACAGCGACCCGCGCAATAGCCAGGAGCCATTCAGTAAGGAAAAAGCCAAACGGTGGTTGCCGGTCAACCAATATATCGGCGGAATTGAACATGCAATCCTCCACCTCCTGTATTCCCGGTTTTTTACTAAGGTCCTGTTTGACGCCGGTTGGGCGCCAACCAACGAACCGTTCACCAACCTTCTGACCCAGGGGATGGTCGTCAAAGACGGCGCCAAGATGAGCAAGTCCAAAGGGAACGTCATCGATCCCGATTACATCGTGGAAAAATACGGCGCCGATACCGCCCGGCTTTTTATTCTCTTCGCTTCCCCCCCTGAAAAAGAGCTCGAATGGTCAGATGCCGGGGTTGAGGGGAGTTATCGTTTTTTAAATAGAGTCTGGAGATTGGTTCAACTAACCCTCACCCCCGTCCCCTCTCCCTCAGGGAGAGGGGTGTCCGAGCAAAGCGAGGACGGGGTGAGGGCTGTAACCCGCAAAACCCACCAAACCATCAAAGGGGTGACTAAAGATATCGATTGTTTTTCTTTTAATACGGCGATCGCCAAGTTAATGGAATTGACCAATACAATGTACGAATTCGGCTCAACTCAAGAGGGGTCAAAAGCTTTGCTACTCCTCCTCTCCCCATTCGCGCCGCATCTGACTGAAGAACTCTGGCATCAGCTGGGGAATAAAGAGTCGATCCATAAACAGCCTTGGCCAAAATATGACCCAGAACTGGTCAAAGAGAACGAAATGACCATCCCGATCCAGGTCAATGGCAAACTCCGCGATACAATTGTCGTGCCAGCCGAGGCAAGCGAAGATGAGGTCAAGGCGGCCGCCGATAAAAGCGAGAAAGTCGCCTCTTTTACTAGCGGCAAACAGGTTGTCAAAGTCATCTACATTCCCGGCAAGATGCTGAACCTTGTGGTTAAGTAGATGCGCGAATTAATTGAGGCCATCCTCCCCACAGTTTTGCGGCCATCCCGTTACATCGGTAACGAGATCAACGCCGTTCATAAAGAATGGCAAGACCAATTAAAAGTCGCCATCGCCTATCCGGATCTCTACGAGATAGGGATGTCTAACCTGGCGGTCCAGATCCTCTATCATATTCTTAATGCCAGGGCCGACGTCATCGCTGAACGGGTCTTCGCTCCCTGGGGTGACATGGAAGCGGCCTTATCAGCTAACAGGTTGCCGCTCTTCTCGCTGGAAGCCTGGAAACCACTGAGCGGATTCAACTTGATCGGTTTTAGCCTAGGCTATGAGCTTAATTATACCAATGTCGTTAATATGCTTAAACTTGGCCGGGTCCCGCTCCACCGAACGGAAAGGGGAGAAACAGATCCGTTGGTCTTTGCCGGCGGCCCTAGCCTTTTTAACCCGGAACCGGTCATCGACATCTTTGATTTCATCGTCATCGGCGAAGCGGAAGAGGCAATTGTGGAAATAATAGAGAAGGTCAAAGGGACCAAGGGACAGGGACCAGTCAGGAATGAGATATTAAAAGCTTTATCAACCATTGAAGGGGTTTATGTTCCCGGCATTAGCCGGTCGGTAAAAAAACGGCACGTAAATGATCTGGACGCTGTTCCCTATCCCCTCTCCCCGATCATCCCTTTTACCGAACCGGTCCACGACCGCGCGGTAATCGAAATTATGCGGGGGTGCAAATGGGGGTGCAAATTTTGCCAGGCCGGCTGGACGACCCGCCCGGTCAGGGAAAAGAAACTGGAAACTCTGATCCAACAAGCAGAAGAGCTTGTTAAGAATACCGGGTACGAAGAGCTCTCCCTTATTTCTCTCTCCAGTAGTGACCACAGCCAGATCGAGGCGCTCGCCAAAGAGCTGGCAAACCGGAACGAAAAACGGCGGGTCAATATTGCCCTCCCCTCCATGAGAACCAACTCCTTTTCGGTTAAACTGGCCCACCAGGTCGCCCGGGTCCGCTCCAGCAGTATCACTATCGCTCCGGAAGCAGGGAGCCAGCGCCTGCGCGACTATATTGGCAAAAAAATGACTGAGGAAAATATAATGGAAAGCGTCCAGGCGGTCTTTGCAAGCGGGATCGAAGCGGTCAAGCTCTACTTTATGATCGGCTTGCCGACCGAAACCGAAGAAGACCTGCTGGGGATCGGCCAGCTCGCCCGCAAGATCTTTGAAGTCGGGCGCTGTCATACCCGCCGGGTCAGGGTCACGGTCAATTTATCGACTTTTATCCCAAAGCCGCATACCCCTTTCCAGTGGGAGAGGCAGATCACGATCAATGAAACCCTGCAAAAACAGCGTTTAATTAAGGAAAGCATTCGCCAAAAGTTCATAGACGTCCGCTGGCACCAGGCGGAAGCCTCGTTCCTGGAAGGGGTCTTTTCCCGGGGGGACGCCAGGCTCCTGCCGGTCATCGAAAAAGCGTGGGAGCTGGGAGCGCGGCTCGACGCCTGGTCGGAGAATTTTGATTTTGACCGCTGGCTCAAAGCCTTTGCCGACTGCGGGATCGACCCAGCCGCTTACCTGCGCGAGCGAAACAAAGACGAAGACCTCCCCTGGGATTACATCGAAACCGGGATCAGCAAGGAGATGTTAGCCAATGCCGCGAATCCAAATTAAATATCGCAAAGGGGAAGAGGTCAAATACATCTCCCACCGCGATTTGATCCGAGCCTTTGGCCGGGCGATCCGCCGGGCGGAGATCCCCATCGCCTATTCGCAGGGTTTTAACCCCAGAATGAAGATCTCCTGGGGCCAGGCCCTTAAGGTCGGCGCCTCATCGGAAGGTGAAACAGCTGAGCTCCAGCTGGCCGTTCCCATGCCGCCGGATGAAATCATGACCCGCCTGAACCGCCAGCTCCCAAAGGGACTTGCGGTACTAGGGGCAAATCTGCTATAATGTCAGGGTTATGTACGCTATTATTCAAACTGGTGGCAAACAATACAAGGTAACCAAAGGGGACATCATGGAGATCGAATTGATCGATAACCAGAGCCAGGTCACCTTTAAAGATGTTCTGCTGGTCGTAGATGGGGATAAAGTCTCGGTTGGGACACCACACGTCAAAGGGGCTTCGGTCCTGGCCAAGGTCGTTGGAACTGGCAAAGATAATAAAGTCACCACTTTTAAGTATAAACGCAAGACAAACTACCACCGAACCATTGGTCACCGGCAGCCATACACCAGAATTCAAGTCGAGGAGATCAAGCATGGCGCATAAAAAAGCAGGGGGAGCGTCCAGGAACGGCAGAGATTCAAAAGGCCAGCGCCTTGGGATCAAATCCTTTGGCAGCCAGGTTATTCCGGCCGGCAGCATTATTGTCCGCCAGCACGGCAGCACATTTTATCCCGGCACCAATGTCGGCATCGGTTCTGATTTTACTCTTTTCGCCAAGGTTACCGGCAAAGTCGTTTTTGAGACCGGCAAGAGAGTCAGCGTTGTTCCCCAAGCCTAAATGGCGAACTATAATTTAATAGTCATCAAGATCGGCTCCAGCACCCTCACCACTTCCGAAGGGAAGCTTGACCATGGCAACTTAAAGCGAATTGTTGCCGAAACCTCCTCACTTATTGAACAAGGAAAGAAACTGGTCATTGTTACTTCTGGAGCAATTATAACCGGCCTGGAAAAATTGAACCTGGGACAACCGAGATCGATCCCGGAGAAGCAAGCGGCCGCAGCCGTTGGCCAATCCCGCCTGATGCGCCAGTATGAAAAGGCTTTTGAAGGGTTTGGCATCACTGTCGCCCAGATCCTTTTGACCAGCGATGTCGTCACCAACCGTAAAAGGCGCGAAAATTCCCGCCATTGCCTGCAAACCTTGTTGGCCGAAAAGGTTGTCCCGATAGTTAACGAGAACGACTCCGTCTCAATTGATGAAATTAAATTCGGCGACAATGACAACCTTGCCGCTTTAACCGCCCAAATGATCGGCGCCGACCTGCTTTGCCTGCTAACTGATGTTGACGGCTTTTACATGAATGACGATCACGGCAATTCTGCTATCGTTCCGGAGATCAACAAGCTAACCGCCTCGGTGCGCAAAGCGGCCGGCAACCCAACAACCAAAGTGGGGACAGGCGGCATGGTCACCAAGCTTCAGGCTGCTGAGATCTGCTTCAAGTCTGGGATCGATATGGCAATTGTAAGCGGCCGACGGAAAAACGCAGTGAACGCGGTCGTCAACGGGGAAAAAGTTGGAACACTATTCCGCAAAACCTAACGAAGTTTAGCCGCTAATTGACCACAGGCCCCATTGACATCTCCCCCCAGGCTTTGTCTCACCGTAACTTTTAAATGGGCATTCCTTAGTTCGGCGTACATCTTTTCAATATTTCCTGTCTCAAATTTGCCAGCGACCGTTACATTGTATGGGATCAAATTAATATGACAATCAAGGTGCCGGCTAATGGCAATGATCTCCTTAATATCTTTCATCCGATCGTTAACCCCTCTTAGCACCACATATTCAATCGTTACCCGCCGGTTCGTTCTTGATTGATAGTCGCCGATCGCCTCAACCACGGTGGCGATCGAGGGAAGACTGCGATACGGGACCAATTGGCGCCGGTCATGGTCAAATGGAGAGACCAGCGACCAGGCCAGGCGATATTGCCCCGGCTCCCTGGCCAGTTGATTGATCCCGGCCGGTATCCCGATCGTTGAAAGAACGATCTTGCGGGCGGCAATGTTGAGCCCCAGGTCGTTGTTGAGATTCTTAGCGGCGATCATCACATTGTGGTAATTAAGGAACGGCTCTCCCATCCCCATAAAGACCAAATTTGTTATTTGGTGCATTTTGGCAAAAAAGTAAACCTGGGAAACTATTTCCCCCGGCGTTAAATTCCGGCGAAAACCTCCGCGACCGGTGGCACAAAACAAGCAGCCGATCGGACAACCGACCTGCGAAGAGAGGCAAACGGTCTTTCTTTCCTCCTCGTAATCCATCATGACCGCTTCGACAATTTTCCCGTCAACCAGCTCAAAAGCCGCCTTGATCGTCCGGTTCCCCTTTTTAACCTGAAGGGCTTTGGGTACGATTATTTGATATTTTTTCTCAAGCCTGGTTCGCTCGGCTAATTGCAGGGTCGTGAGCTCGGATATTTTTTCTTTCCCTTTGCCATGAACGGCGCGGTACAGCTCCCTGGCCTTGAATGGGGCAAGTCCAAGCTTATTGCCAATCTCGATTATTTCTTCAAAACTTTTACTTCTTATATCTTCCATAATTGTATTCTACCATCTAAAAACAAAAAACCGGGAAAACAGGCGTTCCCGGTTTTGTTGTCTCGACAGAAGTGAAAAGGTATGTCATCGCTTCTATGTATATATCGGCAGGTTTTTCCAATAATTTCAGTTTATTTCAAATTAGATCCGGAACACTTTTAATATCGCGCCTTGCCTAAAACCTGCGGATCCGCTCCGGTATTTTACCGTCGGCAAATAGAATTCGCTTCGGATTGTCACAACGGAAGGCGCGGATAACTTCAACCGGCAGATGCGCTATGAACGGCATTAGCCTCCCCGGGTATCTGGCGGCAATTTCAGAGATATAAGGTTCACCCCCTGTACCCAGCCCGCATTGAATATATCTCACAATTCCTGTACAATTATAAGTTAATCTGTATTTGTTCCATCGAGAAATATTAGAAAGGGGTAACTTAATGAAGCTTCGAACAATGTTTCTGCTGGTTCTTTTTGGCTCTCTTCTTTTGGTAGTAGGCTGCGCCCCCTCAAAAACGACCTCCAACGAAAGGGTTGTCGAGTTCTGGGTAATGCCAAACTCGTTGAGCCCGGTTGCCGACATTGAAAACCTGCTGGCCCCCTTCGAAAAAAAGACCGGGATCAAGGTCAAGGTCACCTCTGTCGATTGGGGGGCAGCCTGGAGCAAGATCACGACCGCCGCAACCTCGGGCGATGTCCCGGACATGGTTCAATTGGGATCAACCTGGACTTCCGCCATCGCCAAGATGGGGGCACTGGAAACATTTTCTAAAGAAGCGATCTCTTCTTTGGGGGGATCAAAATCATTTGTCCCGGTTGCCTGGCAAACCACCGGCATTGAAAAATCCGGCCAGGTCAGCGCGATCCCCTGGTTCGTCGACGCCAGAGCCTTGTTCATTAGAACAGACGCATTTAAAAAAGCCGGCCTTAATCCGTCGGAGCTTCAAACCTGGGACGGATTTAGGAAAGGGCTGAAGAAACTGTATGAAGCCGATCTGGTCTTTGACGATCAGCCGATGGCCCCGCTCGGAATCTCCGGCAAAAACGACTGGAACGTCATTCATTCGCTCGCCCCGTGGATCTGGATGGCTGGAGGAGACTTTCTTTCCGCCGACCGAAAAACCTGTGTTCTTGACAGCGACGCCGCGGCCGCCGGAATTGTCTACTACCTGAACCTGGTCAAAGAGGGTTACGTCCCGATCTCTTATCTTGAACTTAATACCGCCCAGGTCAGCGCCAACTTTAACAGCGGCGCCTGCGCCTCCTATTTTGACGGTCCTTACGAAGTTAAAACCTTGACCCGTCCAGCTTCCGAAGGCGGAGCGGGAGGCTCCCCGGCTGCCAAGAATTTCGCCGTTATTGGTTATCCAAAGGGCCCCAAGGGGCGGATGACTTTTGTCGGCGGCTCTTCTCTGGCGGTCTTCAAGCAAGGGAAGAATAAAGCGGACGCCCTCAAGGTCATTCAATATTTGACCTCACTCAAACCACAGGTGGAATATGCCAAGGTCACCGGCTTCCTTCCGGCCAGGATTGAAGCGTTCAAAGATCCTTTTATCTCCAACGATCCAAACCTCAAGGTTTTCAAAGAAGCGGTCTTTTACGGCAGGACTTACCCTGCCATCCCGGCCTGGGGACTGCTGGAGCCGATCCTGACCAGACGCCTGGGGATCATGTGGGACCAGGCGACTGCCGACAACAACTATGACCCGGCCAGGATCAAGAAACAGCTCAAGCTGGCCAAAAAAGAAGTTGAGTCGATCTTAAACCAGCAGCAGTAAGCATCCCGCTGGAAAGGTAAAGGGTTATGTGCGGAATTTTTGGTTATATCGGGCGTAAAGAGGCCCTCCCCTTCCTGATCGAAGGATTAAAAAAGCTTGAGTACCGCGGCTACGATTCCGCCGGCGTCGCCACCATTAACCGGGGGAAGATCCAACTCAGCAAATGTGTTGGCAAGATATCCTTCCTGGAAGACAAACTTGCCCAAAAACCGCTGACCGGAAAGATCGGTATCGGCCACACCAGGTGGGCCACCCATGGCCAACCTTCGGACGAGAACTCCCACCCCCACCAGGATTGCAAGTCTGAACTGGCGGTCGTGCATAACGGGATCATTGAAAATTACCAGGACCTCAAGCGAGAACTTAGCGTCCGGGGGCACAAATTCCTTTCTTCAACCGACACAGAGGTTTTGGCTCACCTAATTGAGGAGAATTTTGACGGTGACCTTCTGGCCGCCGTCCGCAAGACGATCGGGCTGGTTCGCGGGACCTACGCCATGGCGGTCATCACCAAGGCCGACCCAAAAAAGATCGTAGTAGCCCGCTCCGGCAGTCCTCTGATCATCGGACTGGGAGAGAAAGAGCTCTTCCTCTCCTCCGATATTCCGGCCATGCTCAAATACACCAGCCGGGTGATCTACCTTGAAAACGGGGAACTGGCCGAAATGACCATGGATGGGGTAAAATTCTTCGACCTGAAAGGTGACGAGATCGCCAAAGAAGTTGCCTTGATCTCCTGGGACCCGGAATCGGCCGAAAAAGGGGGCTATGCCCACTTCATGCGCAAGGAGATCCATGAACAGCCGAACGCTATTCGCAAAACGATCGCCGGACGGATCCAGCCGGACAGCCACAAGATCCACTTTGACGAACTGACCATGACCAGGGAAGAGATGAAAACGATCAACCGGGTTGTTTTTACCGCTTGCGGCACGAGCTGGCACGCCGGTCTGATCGGCGAATATCTCTTTGAACAATTTGCCCGGCTCCCGACCGAGGTAGAGTACGCCGCCGAATTCCGCTACCGCCATCCGATCATTGACAAGAATACCCTGGTGATCGCCATTACCCAGTCGGGCGAGACCGCTGATACACTGGGGGCGGTTTGGGAAGCCAGAGCCCAGGGGGCTAAAACGATCTCCATTTGCAACGTTGTCGGCTCAACAATTGCCCGGGAATCTGACGGCGTAATTTACACCAACGCCGGTCCGGAGATCGGGGTCGCCTCGACCAAAGCGTTCACTACCCAGTTAACCATCATTTACCTCCTGGCCCTCCTTTTCGGCAAGATCCGCGAAACGATCACCGAAAATGAAGCGACCAAGCTGATCCAGGACCTGATCGAGATCCCGGATAAACTGGAAAAAGTCCTGCTTAGCGAGGGCGCGATCGAAAAGATCTCCGAAAAATATTGCCACGCCACCAACTCCCTCTATCTTGGCCGCGGCAAAGGATTCCCGATCGCGCTGGAAGGGGCCCTGAAGTTAAAAGAGGTCTCCTACATCCATGCCGAAGGGTACCCGGCCGCCGAGATGAAGCATGGGCCGATCGCCCTGATCGACAAGAACATGCCGGTGGTCATCCTTGCCTTTGCCGGACGCCGCTATGAAAAGGTCCTGGGGAACATTGAAGAGGTCAAGGCCCGCGGCGGACAGGTCATCGCCATCGCGACTGAGGGTGATGAGGCGATCGCCCAACAAGCGGATGAGATCTTTTACATCCCCAACACCACCGAGTCTCTCTCTCCCCTCCTGGCAGTCGTTCCGCTCCAGATCTTTGCCTATTACATTGCCCTGAAACGGGGCTGTCACGTCGACCAACCCCGCAACCTGGCTAAGAGCGTCACCGTCGAATAGCCCGCCGTATTTGACTTTTTGCCCCTCCGGGAGTATAGTTATTTTAAGTGAAAAGTCCATTTCTTGGTAAAGATGTTGGCTTGGCACTTAACGTGGGTGTTGAGCTCGCGGTTGGGGTTTTTCTTGGGGCCCTGGTCGGATATAAGCTTGACGAAATGTGGCATACTTCTCCCTGGTTACTGATCATTGGCCTCATCCTCGGAGCAATTGCTGGCTTTTGGAACGCTTATAAGATCGCTGCCCGCCTACTGAAATAATCTTTATTTTATGATAGACATTTTAGAACATTTTCGCGCGCCCGTTTATTACCATCTTCAGCTTCTTGGTTTTGACTTGTCAATAACAAAAGCGGTGGTCAGCATGTGGGTCGTTGTCCTGCTTGTCTTTGCTTTTTTCTGGCTGGCAACCCGCCGCTTATCGATGGTCCCTGGAAAAATACAAAATTTAGCCGAAGTCACCATTGAAATATTCCAAAGCCAGCTTGCCGGTGTTCTTGGGGAAGAAACAAAGAAGTGGTTCCCCTTCCTTTTCACTCTTTTTCTCTTTATCCTGGGTTGCAACCTCTCGGGACTTATCCCTGACTGGTTTTCGGCGACCTCCAACATCAACGTCACAGCCTCTTTGGCGATCATGGTGATCATCGTAGCGACCGGGGCCGGGATCATCAAACACGGTTTCTTTAATTATTTTCGATCGATCATTCCCAGCGGCATCCCGCCGCTTGTTCTCCCCCTCTTGATCCCGATCGAGGTTTTAAGCCAGCTGGCCCGGCCGTTCTCCCTGGCCGTTCGTCTTTTTGCCAACGTTTTTGCCGGACATATTGTCCTGCTCTCATTCATTTCCATGATCCTGATCTTTAAAAGCATTTTAATCGCACCGCTCCCGTTGGCCGGACATGTTATTGTTTCGGTCCTGGAGCTTCTGTTCGCGTTTATCCAGGCCTTTATTTTTATGTTTCTTTCGGCTGTTTACGTGGCGGAAGCGACAAGCTCCGGCCACTAAATAAATATTTTGAAGGAGGAATTGTTATGAGTCCAATTGATTTTGCCACATTGGGTGCGGGGTTAGCGATCGGTCTGGCCGGTATCGGAGCGAGCATCGGGGTCGGTTTGATCGGTCAAAAGGCGATCGAATCAATGAGCCGCCAACCGGAGATGTCCGATCAGCTTAGAACGACCGCGATCCTTTTTATCGCGTTCGTCGAAGCGATCGCCCTGTACGCCTTGGTTGTTTCGCTTCTGCTCATCCTATTAAAGTAATATGTTCGATCTAGAAACCGGACTTATTTTTTGGACACTGATCAGTTTTGGAGTATTGCTCTTCCTCCTCTGGAGGTTTGTCTTGCCTGTCCTGGTCCAATTTATGGAGGAACGGGAAGCTTTTTTTGCCAAACGGCTGGCCGATTCGGAAAAGGTAAAAAAAGACACCGAGGAAATGCTTCAACAATACGAGGTCCGGCTAAAAGAGGCCAACCATGAAGCCGCCGAACTAAAAGAGCAAGCCCGACTGGAAGTCCAGATGCTTAGGGATAAATTGGTAACAGAAGCCCGATTGGAGTCCAAGTCCCTGCGTGACAGCGCTTTGCAAGAAATATCCAAAGAACAGCGCAAAGCACTGGAAGAGCTCCGCAACCAATCGGCTCTCTTGATCACCCAGGCGACCGCAAAAGTCATTAAAAAATCGCTAACCGCGGAAGACGGACAACGCCTGGTCATGGAAAGCCTGGTAGAACTGGAAAAGGAGCGCTCCCCTGGAAATTGAGATCGATTATAAAATAATTTACGAATGGGCTAAAGAAGACGGCCTGCATTGGCAGCTCGAAGAAGAGCTTTATTTTCTAAGCAAGCTGATCTATTCAAACTATGAATTGCGGTTGTTTTTCGAGGACTTTGCGGTGCCGGCAAAGCGCAAGATCGAGGTCTTGCGCGAGTTTTTCACCAAAGACCCATCGCCGATCTTTGTTAAACTAACCGACCTGCTGATCAACGAAGGCCATAGCGACCAGTTAAGCAGGATTTCCGAACGCTACACCAGGTTGGTCTCGGAAATGGAAAAGATCTCTTTTGGCCAGATCGTTTCAGCTTTTCCGCTCGACGAAAAAACCATCGCCCGGGCCGAAGCAACCTTGAACCGTCAGTTCAACCTGACCTTTAAGCTTAAGAACGACGTAAATCCATTGATCCTTGGCGGCTTGATCATAAAAATAATCGGCGGCACCAGGATCGACATGAGCCTGAAAAAAACCCTGATCGAGCTAAACAACTCTCTGGTCAGCATTCCGGTATAAAAGGAGCGCATCATATGACTGAATTAAAAAATTACCATAATATTTCCGAAGCCATCAAAAAGCGGATCGAAGAGTTTGAGGCCCAGGCTAAAGTTGACGAAGTTGGGATCATTTTAGAGTCGGGTGACGGGATCGCCAGGATCCGCGGGCTCTCTTCCGCCCAGGTCGGCGGCATGATCGAATTCCCCAACAACACTTTTGGCCTGGTCAGCAACCTGGAGCGGGACGAGATCACCGCTATGATCCTGGCCGGCCACGTTTCGGTCCGCGAAGGGGACTGGGCAAAAAACTTGAACCGTTTAATGGAAGTTCCTGTCGGCGATGCGCTGCTTGGCCGTGTGGTCAATGCTTTAGGCCAGCCGCTTGATGGGCGCGGCCCGATCAATTCCGACCGCACCAGGCCGCTTGAGGCTCCTGCCCCGGCGGTTATTGACCGGCACCCGGTCAGCCAGCCGCTCCAAACGGGCTACAAGATCATTGACGCCCTGATCCCGATCGGCCGGGGCCAGCGCGAGCTGATCATTGGCGACCGGTCTACCGGCAAGAGCACCATTGCCATTGATACTATTATCAATCAAAAAGACCAGAATGTGATCTGCATCTATGTGGCAATCGGGCAAAAAACTTCAACAGTCGTCGAAACTGTAGCCACCTTGATCAAGCATGACGCTTTAAAATATACTGTCGTGGTTGATGCCCCGGCCTCGGACCCGGCCGCCCTGCAATATCTGGCCCCTTTTGCCGGGACCGCGATCGGCGAAGAGTTCATGTACCAGGGAAAAGACGTGTTAATTGTTTACGACGATCTTTCCAAGCACGCTAACGCTTATCGGATGATCTCTCTCCTTTTGCGGCGTCCTCCCGGCCGCGAAGCCTACCCGGGGGACGTATTCTACCTGCATTCCCGACTGCTGGAGCGCTCCGCCAAACTTAGCAAGGAAAAAGGGGGCGGGTCGCTTACTGCCCTGCCGATAATCGAGACCCAGCTGGGAGACGTCTCCGCTTACATCCCGACCAACGTCATTTCGATCACCGACGGCCAGATCTTCCTGTCGACCGATTATTACAACCAGGGGATCAGGCCGGCCATTGACGCCGGGATCTCCGTTTCCCGGGTCGGCGGAAAGGCTCAGATCAAAGCAATGCGCAAAGTTTCCGGAAGCCTGAAGCTTGACCTTGCCCGCTACCGGGAAAAGCAGTCGTTTGAAATGTTCTCATCCGAACTGGAAAAAGAGACCCAGGATCTGCTGGCCAAGGGCGCCCTCCTCGTGGAGGCCCTTAAGCAAAGCAAACATGAGCCCCTGCCTGTCGAAGAGCAAATCGCCTTTCTCTACGGGCTCTCCAACAACTATTTCAACACCTGGCCAAAGGATAGCGTCAAAGAATATAAGGCCCGATTTTTTGATTATTGCCGGACCCGCGGCAAGGACATTTTGGCCAGCATAAAAACCAGCCTGGATATCGCGCCGGAAACAGAAGCTTCCCTCAAAGAACTGATCATTAGCTTTTTAAAGACGGTCAAATGAGAGCGGTCGTTCAAATAAGAAAAAGGTTCGAGGCGATCTCCAAGGTCAATAAGATCGCCAACGCGATGCAGATCGTCGCCATTGCCCGGATCGGCAAGATCCGCAAGATGGAAAAGATGGCGCGCGATTATGAAACGGCGTTAGGGGACATCGCCTCCAACATCTCAGGGAAGATAGCCGAGCTGGGACTGCTCCCCGCTCCGGCCAAGCCAGTTTCGGGCAAGACCCTAGTCGTGGTTGTGTCGTCAGAGAAAGGGTTTTGCGGCAATTTCAACACCTTGCTGTTTGACCGTTTGACCAGGCGCTATCGGCCGGAAACCACCGACCTCCTGGTCCTGGGCCGCAAAGGGGTCGATTTTTTTCGCCGGCGCTCTTTTTCGGTCGTCCGGGAATTCCCAAAGGTGACTGATCAGCCGACCTGGGAAAAGGTCAAAGCTATTTATCAGGAAACGGAAAGCCTGTTTCTGACCGGTTATGCCGAAGTTCTTATCGCTTACAACAAGTTCAATTCGGTGATCAGCCAGGAACCGGTCTTTGTCCGCTACCTTCCTTTTGAGCGTAAAATAGCGGATAAAAAAACCGACCGCTATATTTTTGAGCCGGCGACGCCGGAACTTCTGGCCGCCGCCGAAACCGACTATCGGGCGGCCCAGCTTTTCCGGTTCCTGGTTGAAAACCTGCTGGGGGAAATGGGGGCGCGGATGATCGCCATGAGAGGGGCGACCGATAATTCCAAGGAATTGATGGATGAACTGATCATCAAACTAAATAAGGCACGCCAGGCTTCGATCACCGCTGAATTATCTGAAATCGCCGGCACGATCGGCGCTATGCAAGGAGGAGAAGAGTAATGAAAGGTAAAATAATCCAGATCATCGGCCCCATTATCGATGTCCAGTTCCCGCCGGACAAGATCCCGGCGATCCGCAACGCTCTCTTGATCAGCTACCATGAAGGGAAGATCAACCTGGAGATCACCGCTGAAGTCGCCATGCAGTTGGAAGGGGGTGTGGTCCGGGCGGTTTCGCTTGAGCCAACCGACGGACTGCGCCGGGGGATTGACGTCGTTGATACCGGCAAGCCTATCTCTATTCCGGTCGGCCGGGACGCTCTCGGCCGAATGTTTAACGTGCTTGGACAGACGATTGATAATCTTGGGGAAATGAAGACCGGAAAATCTTATCCGGTCAGGCGCGATCCTCCCAATTTTGAAGAAGTTATCTCCCGCAACGAGATCTTTGAGACCGGCATCAAAGTCATTGACCTGATCTGCCCGTACGTTAAAGGGGGAAAGACCGGACTGTTTGGCGGGGCCGGTGTCGGCAAAACGGTCGTCATCATGGAGTTGATCCACAACATGGCGACCAAGCACGGGGGGATCTCCGTTTTCTCCGGCGTTGGCGAACGGACCCGTGAAGGGAACGATCTCTGGCTGGAAATGAAGGAATCCGGGGTTCTGGACAAGACCGTGCTCGTCTTTGGCCAGATGTCAGAGCTCCCCGGCGCCCGGCAGATCACCGCGATGACCGGCCTGACCCATGCCGAATACTTCCGCGACGAAGAAGGCCAGGACGTCCTTTTCTTTATCGACAACATTTTCCGTTTCGTCCAGGCGGGGGCCGAAGTTTCGACCCTGCTGGGCCGTATGCCCTCTGCCGTCGGTTACCAGCCGACCCTGCAGGCGGAGATGGGGCGCTTCCAGGAACGGATCGCCTCAACCTCCAAAGGGTTCATCACTTCCATTCAGGCGGTTTATGTTCCGGCCGACGACATTACCGACCCTGCGGCGGCGGTCACCTTTTCGCATCTTGATTCGACCACCGTCCTCTCGCGGCAGATCTCGGCGATCGGCATTTATCCGGCGGTCGACCCGCTGGCTTCAACGTCACGGATCCTTGATCCGTCTGTCGTTGGCGAAGACCACTACAAGATCGCCCGGCGGGTCCAGGAGATCCTCCAGCGCTATCGTGAGCTTCAGGACATTATCGCTATCCTTGGCGTTTCCGAACTCCCGGAAGAGGATAAGTTGATCGTCGATCGCGCCAGGAAGATCCAAAACTTCCTCTCCCAGCCGTTCAGCGTCGCCCAGGACTTTACCGGCATGGCAGGAAAGTTCGTCCCGCTAACCGAAACGATCCGGGGTTTTCAGGAAATAATTGACGGCAAGCACGACAACTTGCCGGAAACCGCCTTCTATATGGTCGGCACGATCGAAGAGGCGATCGAAAAAGCGAATAAACATGAGTAACTTTGACTGCCGGATAACCACGCCGGAAAAAGTGGTTTACGAGGGGGAGATCACCTACCTGAACGCCTCGACCCTGATGGGGCCGACCGGCGTTCTGGCCCATCACGCCCCACTGATCTCCGCCCTAAAAGCGGGAAAGATCGAGGTCCATCTTCCCAACAAGACCTGTCTCCACTTTAAAATGACCTCCGGTATGCTCAAAGTAGAAAATAACAAGGCCGAGGTCTTTTCCCCCGATATTAAAGCGGCTTGATCCCCAGATCGGTCGGGGCGCGTCGGTTTGTCAAAAACCATTAGCTTCAAGTCTTATTGTTAACTTTCACAAAAACATAAACCTTTGGACTTTCCTTGGAACCATTTATTTTTTCAATCGTCACTTCTTCAATAGAATTATTATTAATCCATTCATTAAATGCTTGAATCTGCACCCTATTAATATATCCTAAGCGCTTGTTATTAAACATAATTTTTACGGCAAGTGAATCGAATTGATTGTTGGGTTCTTTTGCTAAAAAAACAGCTTGTCCAATCTCTAGCTCATCGACGTTTTTAACCCCTTCATTGTGCCGAAAGCCACATATTTCAGTTAAAACTTCACATCGCCCTTGCACATTCTCAAAAGGGTGCACAATTGTATAATCGTCATCCGGCAATCTTGCCCCAGAATATCCTAATAAAGCAAAATCTGATATTTGCTTGTCAATAGGGATACGAATGGCTTCCATATATTTATTAAAATCGCTACGATTTCGCGGCGGCAACCGCTTCATAAATACATCTAAAACATTATCGTATGTTGTCGAGTCAAGAGAAAAAGAAGCAAACCCATTAAATCCTAATTTTTTTGCCTCTTCATAATCTTTTGTGCCAATCAAATAATTCATTTTCACTTTTTCTCCGTCATTAATTAATTCTCCAATTATCCTTCGTAAGCGATTTTTTGTGTCAGACGGTTGCCAAGTTAATAACAATCGATGGGGTTCAATTATATTTTCAATCCACTTCATTTGTTTTCCAATATTTCCCTTAGTTTTGCTTGTCTTGCTTGAATTAATTGTACCATAAACTCTGCGCGTTTCTCCGACAACCTACATTTTACATCAAACTTTGTTAACTCATATATTAGTTCCCTAACATTATCGATAGAAAACGAGATGCATTTCAACATTAATTCCCTTTGCTCTGGTTTATTTAAGCAAAACATCCGAATAAAATCAAACATTAGAGGTCTTTTTTCATCGGTCATTTTCCATTTCATATGATTTGGGCCACGATTAATGTAATCACTAACCTTATTTGTGTTAAATTTATACAAATTTTCTTCATTAATTTCATGCCCCAAGCTTGTCCCATTATCAAAAGCAGGCGAAAGCACAAATTTCCCGTGAGTTGCGTCCCTAAGCTTTCCAATTAATCCCCAATTGTCTTGATGCCGATCAGTATTGCCAATTAATGCATCAAAAGTAAATATTTTTGCCCATTCTTCGTACCAATTATCACACAACACCCGAAGTCGTTCTACTGTTTCAAAATTATGCTGTGTTCCTTTTTTTAAATCGTAATCAGGAATTAATTTTTTCATGAACATTCCACCATCAACATAGTATTGTTCGTCCCCATAAGGATAATCCTTAAAGAAAAACTCTATTAATGCACCACAATTGTGATCCTTATCATTAATAGCAACAAAAGCAGGTGGAACCTTCACCCCGATAAGACAACCGAATCTATACGCAACAATTTCCGCCCAAAACTGTGAAGGATAAGCTGACCTAGATAGTTTGTATAAATATCTATGTCTATATTTACTGTCTCTATTCAGAATTAAAAATTCGTACCCCTCTTTTGGGCAAAAACAAGCAATTTTCTCTCTTGCTCCTTTTGGATACATGCCTGAATAAACATCATCAATAGGCCAATTTGAGATGTCAACTATTTGATTATATGCCTGTAGTTTTTTCTTACTCACAAGGGAAATTATACCATTTATCAAGGGGGATATTATTTTTATAATTAGAGGTCATTTCTTTTAATCTAAAAGATTAAATCCCCAAATCAGTCGGCGCCCGACCTAGTGATTGCAAAAGGTCCAAGGTTTCTTTGATCTGCGCGCCAATCTCTTCCTCAACATGCGCCCGATCGGGATAAATGCTGTAGAGTTTCCGATATTTCATCGGAGTAACGTTCAACATAACCGAATTACATCCCGCCAACAAACCAAAACGCCGCGCCTCTTGGTCGAGCGTTTCAAAGCCGGTCGTAACCAGGATCTTGGCGTTGACCGGATCAACGATCCTCGCCACCGCCAAGGTTTTAAGCACCAGGCTGGTCTTTGGCCCTTCCGGCAGGACCGGTCCAAAGGAGAACATTTCAGCATGGAGCTCCTTAGTAAGCAATATATCGTTTAGCAGGTCTTCATCGGTTTGGGCCGGCAGACCGATCAACCCGCCGGTCAAGATAAGATAACCAATTTCATAAGCATGTTTTAGTGCATCGATCCGGTCCTGCAGTTTGTCTCCTGGGTGGAGGTTCTCGTAAAGCTGGGGGTTGCTGGTTTCAAATCTCATCAACAAGCCTCGCGCTCCCGCTTCGTACAATGCGGCTAGCCCTTCTTTGCCGACCTCGCCAACCGAGATAAAGATCAGGACGGCATGGCGCCGCTTTATCTCTTTGATCAGCGCGACCAGGCGCTCAATCGTATATTCAGGGTCCTCACCCGCTTGGAGGACCAGCGCCTTAAAGCCATACTTTTCGATCGCTTCGCCTGCCGCCCTTAAAATATCGTCGTCGCTCATCCGGTAGCGTTTCAGCATCGTATTGCTCCGGCGGATCCCGCAATAGGCGCAATCGTTTTGGCAGTAACTGGAGAATTCGATTATCCCGTGAACACAACACGAGTTGGACAAGTATTTTTGGCGGAGGAAGTTGGCGGTCTTATATAGAAGCTCTTGTTCGGCCGGATCTTCAGTTTTAAGGAGGGTCAATAGTTCTTCGCGTTTCAGTTCTCTCCCTTCGGCCGCTTTATCGAGAATGGCGCTAAACTTTTTATCAACCCCTATGGCCCCTCTTGTCAGGCGAGACATTCGCATATCGGTCTCTTTCAAGGCAAAAAAAAGTTCTTGCCAGGCTTCTAGCGTTTCAAGCGCTTCTTTTTCCGCAACAGGGGAAATAACAAAACCACCCTGGGCAAAAACATAGTCGCCAATTTTAATTTTTGAAAGCTCGTTGATAGCGGTTTTTTTCTCGCCAAAGTAGTCAACGGTGACCGTTTTTCCATTAATCTCTGTGACCTTCCCGGGGATAGCGTAACACATTTAGTTTATTATACCATCGTTTTGCCGTCGAGAGTCGGCCAACATTAGAACAACAACTAAAAGCCATTAAATTTGAAATGTATTCTTAATTTCATTTCCTATTTTTTCAATCGTACTACCTAAGTTTTTTAATCCTATAAAAATAGGGAGGTTAGTTTGAAAATGATTCCTGTCCATGTCCTCCACATATTTCTTAATATCTTCTTCTTTGTCTATCACCTCAACATCGCTAATTTTCCTAAGTTCATTAAAAATACGAGGTATTTCATCGTTACTCTTAATGCCTAATTGAATGTTATCAATGGTTACGCCGTCAAGCTTAAATATTACTTGATACATATTTCACTCCTTGCCACGGCTAATACTTCTTAAATAATTCTATCACAAAATGCCACATTTGATTTTATTCCTGTTTTTCAAACATGCCATGCCTAAGTAGAAAACCATTGAAGGCTTATTGACCTTAAAATGCACCGTAACCAATAGGGACAAAAATGTCTGTCCTTCCAACCGAAAGACCCGCTTGAAAGCTTTACTCATTAATCGTGCAAATTGCGTCGTATAAATTCAGCGTGTTCTGCGCATTTCGCCTACCTTAAGAAAAATCGAAATGCGCGAGGCATTTTCTTTTCGTCCATTTTCTTTGTTGCCGGACAAAGAAAATGGACAAGGCGTAAAAGAGTGCAAAAAAGTTAAATACGTACAGGGGGAAAACCAATAAAGGCGACTAAATTGCTCTGCAACTAAAATATCTTCTATTTATAAGGCAAAATCAAAGAATCAAGGCTCTTTTTTAGCGGCTCAAACTCTGGGTCCCGATGGACCAAAGTCGCGTTATGCTTTTTGGCCGTTGCCGCTATCCAAGAGTCCGCTAAAGAGATATTATGCGCCGCTTTTAGCTCGGCCGCGATTAATCGCAAATCCTCGTCACTTTCAACAATTTCTATCGGCAACAGCGTTAATTCAAGATAAGCTTTATGGCCCGCTTCCTCCCCATGTCGCATTAAATTGATATAAAGATATTCCATCGCCGTCATAAAAGAAATAATAACCTTCTGCCGTCGGCGATGGGCGGTCGAGAGGATGGCTTCAACTTTTTCCGCACCAGGGGCGTCATCCTTCAAACAAAAAATAGCCGAGGTGTCCAAAACATAGTTATTTTCCACGTTCCCTTTCCCGTTCCTTCTTTCTTTCTTCCATTAAGGTCTTTAACATCCCTTTTGAACTTCCGCGAAAAGCCTTGATCGGGTTTTCCGGCAAGGGCAAAATTGTGACCATACTGCCTAAATCCAACCAGGCGATTTTCTGCCCCGCCTTAATATTATACTTTTTACATATTTCCGCCGGAACAGCCGTCTGCCCTCTTTTGGAGACCGTTGTCTCTATCGTCATTGCTTTTCCTCCCCCCTGGTAAACCTTAAAACGATTATACATGTTGCTACAACTACCTGTCAAGGCATTTATTGTTTTTGACTTGTAAGGGATGGGCAACACATGAAGCCAAATATCGGTCGACTAAAAATACCCACTAACCAATATATCCTCTTCCACCCTCTCCACATGAACATTCTTCAGCCATTTGGCTTGCGCGGGGAGGGAAACCCCTTTCCCTTCGACCGACGTTTTAGCGTCGCGGCCGCCAAAGATCTTGGGAACGATAAAAAAGAAGGCCTTATCAACCAGTCCGGCTTCCAGGAACGAGGCATAAACCTCCCCTCCTCCTTCGATCAGGAGACTGGTCATCTTCATTTCGCCAAGTTTCTTCACTAGCGCCTTAACACTAATATGCCCGCCGCTGACCGGCAGGCTGATGATCTCCGCCCCTTTTTTCTGAAGAGCGTTAACCCTGGCAGCTGGGGCTTTTGGCCCAACCGCAATGATCGTCCGCTGGCCTTTGAAAAGGATATCGGCCTTAAGCGGTGTCCTGGCCATCGTATCAAGCACGATGCGGATCGGGTCCTTAACTTTTTTTACCCGTCGGACATTAAGTTTGGGGTTGTCGATCAAAACCGTTCCAACCCCAACCAGGATCGCGTCGTAAAGATTGCGGAGATGGTGAGCGTAGCGAAGAGAGGCAGGGCCTGCGACCCAGCGGCTCGCGCCGGTCCGGGTAGCGATCTTTCCGTCCAGGGTTATAGCGGTCTTCATCACCACAAAGGGAAGCCCGGTGGTAATATATTTAATAAACACCTCGTTCAATTTTATTGCTTCGTCTTCGAGCAGGCCAACCTGTACTTTGATCCCGTGCTTGATCATTTTCCTGATCCCGCGGCCATTGACCAGTGGATTGGGATCTTTCGTCGCTATATATACTTTTTTAATTCCTGCGTTGATTATCCGGTCGGCACAGGGAGGATTGTTGCCAAAATGGGAGCAGGGCTCAAGATTGACGTAGAGGGTCGCTCCTTTAGCGTCAAGGCCGGCTTTGTCGATCGCCCAGGCTTCTGCGTGCGGGGTGGCAACTTCGCCGTGATATCCCATGGAGACGATCCGGCCTTCCTTGACCAAAACGGCACCGACCATTGGGTCGGGGGTGGTTCGCCCTTCGGCCGACTTGGCCAGGTCAATCACTTCGCGCATGAACCTTATATCGTCTTCAGTCCACATATTGCCTGCTTAGGATCGGCGGCGTAAAAGATCGCCGAACCGGCGACTAAAACATTGGCCCCGGCTTTAACCACCTCTTTGGCGGTCTCTGGATTAATACCGCCATCGACTTCAATATCAACCGACAACTGACGATCAACAATTTCCGACTTAAGCGCTTTGATCTTAGGCAAGACTTCTGGCATAAATTTTTGCCCTTCAAAACCGGGATTGACCGACATTAAAAGAACCATGACCACTTTGTCGAGCACGTGAAAGATCGACTCCACCGGGGATGCCGGATTAACCACCACCCCTGGTTTGGCATTGTTCTGCCTGATCAGCTCGATATCGCTATCCAGGCTCTTTGCCGCTTCAACATGGATCGTAATAATATCCGCGCCCGCTTTAGCAAAGTCAGGAATAAAACGGTCCGGATTCTCGATCATCAGATGGACATCAAGCGGCAGTTTCGTGATCTTCCGGCAAGCTTTGACCACCAGCGGGCCGATCGTGATATTTGGGACAAAGTGCCCATCCATTACGTCAATGTGGATCAGGTCGGCGCCGGCTGCTTCAACTTTCTTGATCTCCGCCTCCAGCGTCCGGAAATCGGCTGACAAAATAGAAGGGGCGATTTTAACCGTCATTTTATTTCCTCCGATACTACTGAAATTAGCAGGTCAACCTTCTCTCCAATGGCTGACATCTCGCCGGGAAGCGGTTCCTGGGCCAGGACAACCCCTTCCGGCAGTTCAAGATGGATCTCATGGCTCAAATCCCCGGCACCCATTCCAACCGCCTCGAGCATTTTGGTCGCTTGATTAAATTCTTTCCCGACCAGATCAGGGACCGGAACTTTTTGCTTGCCGGAACTGATCATCAGGCTAATGGCACGGTTCTCTTTAACCCGACGCCCCGCCTCCGGCCGCTGGGAAGCGACCGCTCCTTCGGGAACATTTGGCTGCTTTACTTCTCCGGCAATATTAACTTTGAGCTGGGCCTCTTCAAGCCTGACGATCGCCTGTTGCTTGGTCAGACCGGTGACGTCGGGAACGACTATCTCCGGCATGGAATCAAAATAGGTCAAATACAAATAACCGCCAAGAACCGGAGATAAGATCAAAAATATGATCAATGGGATCAGAATCCTGGGCGCTGGCAGTTTTAACCTAAGAAAAAGAACGCTGATCACCACACTAACAACTATGATAAAGACCAAATAGGCGGTTAAATACCCTGTGATCATTTATTTCCCCAAATAAAAGGCGTAAACCACGCCGATCGCAACGCTCATAAATATTATTATGGCAAAAAGCCAGCTCCGGCTTTCTTTTTTATCCGGGATCATCAAAGCCGGCTCTCCTTGTTCCTTGGTCTCGCCGGAAGGTTTTGCCGGTTGCGACTGGGACGGATCCTCTCCTCCATATTGGGTCACAACCCCCTCAAACAATTTTAGATATTCATCGCCGATCTTTGGCGGAAGAGGAAGGGACTGGGAAGCCAGGCTCTCACGAACTACCGCCGCTGATTGAAACCGGAGGATCGGGTCGCGTTGCAGCAGTTTGAATAAAATATCGGCAAGATAGCCGGGTAAAAAGGCCAGTTCCGGCCTGTTAACCAGCGACGCTCTTTTCATTTTCTGCAAATGGGCCGCGATTCCGCCGTTCTTTATCAGCGGTCGCCCTGCCAGCATTTCAAAAAAGATCATCCCGAAAGAATAAAGGTCGGAGGCCGGCGTCAGGGGGGCTCCCTCAAGGCTTTCCGGTGAAGCGTAGGGGAGGCCGACCAACAACTCCTGGATCTTCTGCGGCAAGGCCTCTTTGACCTCTCCCTTGATCACAAAATCGGTGATCTTAGCTTCTCCCTTGTCGTTAATGATAATATTTTCCGGGGTTAACGCGCCATGCAAAACCCCCTTGGCTTCAGTCGCTTCCAGAGCGGCCAGGACCTGCTGGGCGATCATCAGCGCCTGCTCCGTTTCCATTTTACCGTCGGCTAAGACCTGCCGCAGGCTTTTGCCGTTAATATATTCGCGAATGTAGTAGAACCCCTGCCAGCCGTAATCGCCATCGATCATTTTAGCGACCGAAGAATGGGAGATAAGGGAAAAATCTTTTACGCTAAACTTCATCCCCTTGATCAGCGAGGAGTTCAAGGTGCCGCGTTTGTAGATCTTAACGATCAGCGGTTTGTCGGTCCCGACATAGGTCCCTCGATAGGTGACGCTAAAATTATTCTCGGAGATCTTCTCCCCGATAGTGTAGCGGCTCTTGAGGAGCTGTTCCATAAGTATCGAAATTATAGCACCTCACTCACCATCCGCCAATGCGAAGGCTGGGTGAGGCGGGTGTTATAATATATGGATGAAATATCATTTTGTCAGTTTAGGCTGCCCAAAAAACCTGGCCGACACCGAGGTGATGATGGGTTCGGTAGCCGCCGGGGGGGACGACCTGACCACCGACCCTTCCAAAGCAGACATTATCATCGTCAATACCTGCGCCTTTTTAAAACCGGCCCGGAAAGAAGCGCTCAAGGTCCTGCGGGAAATGGCCGCCTGGAAGAAAAAAGGGAACTGCCGCAAACTCTACATTGCCGGCTGTCTCCCCCAATGGCTGAAAAAGGTGGGCGATCTAAAGCTCCCGGCGATCGACGGTGAAGTTGAGAGCATCGGGCTCTTTAGCTGTTCTACCCCCAGGCTCAAAGCAACCCCCAAATGGTTCGCCTACGTTAAAATTGCCGAAGGGTGCGACAACCGCTGTTCATATTGCCTGATCCCGACCATTCGGGGGAAGCTCCGCCTCCGCCCGGAAAAAGACATTTTAGAAGAGGTCGCCGGTCTGGCCAAAAGGGGGACAAAAGAAATTATTTTTGTCGCCCAGGATACGACCGCCCACCCCGACTTTCCTTCCATCCTGAAACAATCGGCCAGGACCAAGGGGATCCGCTGGCTCCGCGTCATGTACACCCACCCCGGCCATATCACCGACGAACTGATCCAAACGATTTCGGCCGAAAAAAAGATCGTCAAATACCTGGACATCCCGGTCCAGCACGCCAGTTCTGCCGTTCTAAAGAAAATGAACCGGCGCTACGACCGGAACGACCTTGAATATCTTCTTGCCAAACTGAGGAAGAATATTCCGGGAGTAGTTTTACGCACCTCGCTGATCGTCGGCTTCCCCGGCGAAACCCAGGCCGACTTCAATGAGCTTCTCGATTTTATAAAAACCGCTCGTTTTGAGAAACTCGGGGTTTTTGGCTACTGCCGCGAGGTTGGGACCGCCGCCGCCAAGCTTCCCGGCCAGGTCCCTCTAACAGTCAGAGAAAAACGCCGCCAGCTGGCCATGTCCGCCCAGGCTAAAATCTCCCTGACGAACAACCGCGCTCTGGTTGGCCAAAAGGTTGAGGTCATGGTCGAAAGTAAAAAGGGGGCGAACTATCTCGGCCGAACCCGGCGCGACGCCCCGGAAATAGACGGTATATTTCACCTTAGGTCTGCTAAGCCCCTCTCCCTGGGCAGCCTGGTCAAAGCCCTTATCACCAAGGCAACCGCTTACGACCTCTTTGGACAAATAACCTGAAATTTACCTTTAAACCTGCCGATATATATATGAGAGAGGTAAAGAGCAATGAACAACGAAGATGTCCGCAGAGAAAATTACGATGTTGTCCTCATCACCAGGCCTAACAAAGCCAAACGGGCCTCTTACGTTCAAGACGCTACTATTATCGGCAAAGACCAGCTCCCTATCGCCCCTTTTCTTGATATTCTAGCCAACAAGCTCAAAACTGTCACGATCAGTGACAAGTGCTATTTTTAGGGGAAAAGCCATGAATACTATGAACAATCAAAAAGTTATCGAGGTCCTGGAAAAAACCAGTTCATTCAATTATTTCCAAAAGATCGTCCACGCGAAAACCAGGAAGATCACCCTCTTTTCGATCTTCCCATTCACCGCGGCAGCCAATCTTTCCGACCCTCACCCGATCGTCCTGGTCGAAGACCTGGGCGGACTGCTGGGGCTCAACAGCGGCCAGTTCAACAACTAATTCTCGCCCAGGCCAAAGGTTTCCCTTACCCGACCAAAAAAATCGTAATCCCGCAATCTGATAAACCTGGTTTTTTCCGCTGCCCTCTTGATGACTACCCTATCTCCAACCTTGACCGGCACTTTTTGCTGGCCATCGGCAGTCAAGATAACTTCATCCCCCCGGGTAAGCCGCAGAACGGCCGGACCGTCCAGTACCAGGGAGCGGGTGTTGAGGCTATGACAGCAGATCGGGGAAATGATAATGCTTGTTGCCTGCGGCGCCAGGAGCGGCCCGCCGGCAGCCAGGTTGTAAGCGGTCGAACCGGTCGCAGTGGCAAAGATCATCCCATCAGCTGTATAGCGCGAGATCCTCTCTAGTTCAAATTTAATAACGCGAGAGATCCCGCTTTTGCCGATCACCACGTCGTTAAGGGCCAGGAGTTTTCGGCGGCCGACTTCGGCCTCCAGCATAGCCCGCTCATCCAACTGATACTCCCCGGCCCTGATCTTTTCAATGGCTCCCTTTAGCCCCTTTAATTCAAGCTCAGACAAAAAACCAACTCCCCCCAAATGAACGCCTAAGATAGGTATTCCTTTTTTGGCCAATAGCCGGGCCGCCCGAAGGATCGTCCCATCCCCCCCCAGCGTCACTACCAGATCCGCCTTGGCCAGGTCAACTTTAATCCCCATTGCTTTAATTTCTTTGGCAACCTTATCGGCCGTGGCGGCGATCAGGCGATCTTCGATCTTACTGATTATCCCGATAGTCTTCATTTGCTCCTCCTCTAAAAAAGTTTCAGATAAACCATGAGCCAGATCGCGCCGATCACTACCGCGACGAAAAAAGTGATCATTAAAAATTGAAAAACCCGGTCAAGCAGTCCTTTTTCGACAACAAAACGATACCTTATAACATGAAGCACACCTTCGTGGGGATTTAGTAAAACCACGCCATGGCAGTTGAAGGCTCGGTCAAATTCGACCAGCCGGCGGCGGATAATTGGGTCGCTGGGGTCAAGCGCCCCTTCCCCCTGTTGAACAATGGCAATATAATGCCGGTTGTCGCGGGAAAGCATGTAGTCGGCCTCTAATTTTCCCAAATGGTCTTTGCCGTCAACATTGGCAATGACCATCGCCCGCGGCTTTCTCGACAGGACCTTAAAGCCCGACTTGGCCAGGAAAGATTCATGTTCCTCATTTGACGAGGTGGATGAGAAACTCAACATTGCCGTCCGCTCCTTCGATCGGGGACTTGATCACCCTTTTAACCTTAAAGCCTGCTGCCTCCGCTTCTCCCTTGACCCGGTTAACGACCTCTTCTCTGACCTTCTCGTCCCTTACGATCCCGCCCCTTTCCACTTGTTCACGCCTGGCTTCAAACTGCGGCTTGATCAAAGCAACAACTTCGGCATGATCCGCGAGCAAATTATAGACCGCCGGCATGACTTTGCCTAGAGAGATAAAAGAGAGATCAATGACGGCAAAGTTGGCCGGTTCGTTTTGGCCCTGGGATGATTGATAGAGTTTTTCCCTGGTCAAATATCGGACGTTGGTCCGCTCGACCGTCACCACTCTGGGATCCTGCCGAAGCTTCCAGGCGAACTGGCCATAGGCGACATCTATCGCCCAGACCCTGGCCGCCCCGCGCTGGAGAAGGCAATCGGTAAACCCGCCGGTCGAAGCCCCAATATCCAGCGCGGTCCGACCTATTACGGAAATGGCAAACTGGTCCAAGGCGCCGGCCAGTTTAATTCCGCCTCGACTGACGTAAGGATGGTCCTCTTTTTTTCGGCTCATTCCGTTTTGATGGTGCGCAAATATTTGGCCGCTTCTTCCGGTATGACGGTATTTATATAAATACCCGAGCCAAGCTCAAAACCGGCAACGGCACTGACCCTGGGAATAACATTAATGTACCAGTGATAATATTCCGTTTCCTTTTCGTGACAGGGGGAAGAATTGATCACAAAATTGTAATCGGGGTTATTAAGAGAAATAAAAAGTTTTTTAAGTATCGTTCTCATCACGAAGGCCAACTCCTTCGCATCGGCGGTTGTAATGCTGTCAAAAGAGGAGGCGTGTTTTTTAGGCAAGATCTTAGTTTCAAAAGGAGAGCGGGAAGCAAAAGGTGAAATGGCGATAAAATTGTCGGTCTCCATTATAACCCTTTCCTTTATCGACTTTTCCTTTGCGATCATTTCGCAGTAAACACAGCGGCCGTTATCATCAAAATAACGCATCGATTCTTCCAAGCGGTGCCGGATGTGGGACGGCGTGATCGGAGTAGCGATGAGCTGGGAATGAGGATGATGCAGTGAAGTCCCCGCCCCGATCCCATGGTTCTTAAAAATGATGATCATTTCAAATTGCGGGTCTTTTGATAAAGTAACATAACGTTCACGATAAGCGAGAAAAAGCTCTTCAACCTGTTTTTCGTCCATTGTCGCGATGGTCTGGTCGTGGTGCGGAGACTCAATGATCACTTCATGCTCCCCCAGCCCGTTCATCATGGTAAAATAATCAAGCAGCTTGGTCCGCTCCCTGTTCTTTCCGTCCGGCATCAGGGCCGCGTATTTATTATGGATTATCCTGATCCACCAGCCCGGGGAATCCGGGCCTGTTCCAAAGTCCCGGTATGCCAGGATCTCTCCCGGGGATAAATTTTCTTTACCCGGGCAAAATGGGCAGGCTTGTTTTTGGGCTTCTGTGGCCTGGCAGGTGCCGGACCCCAAGTCTTCAGGCCGTTTGGCCCGCTCGGTCGCGATGATCACCCATTCCTTGGTGGCAGGATTTTGCCGCAACTCTGGCATAGCGGTTGTATTATAACACACTCGGTGTTACAATTAATCCTTGCCAAATATGCGTATTTTCATCGCGACAATACTCTTGCTGTCCCTTTTTATCCCCCTTGAGGCCCAAACTATTGAAGGGGGACGAACCAACATGGCGGTCGAGAACTTCCACTCCGGCCTGCAGGCGGAGCGGAAGGGAGAAACTTCCGCCGCGATCGAGTTTTATCTAAAAGCGGCTGAGGATCCGGCTTTTTCGTTGCGCGACTACGCCTGCTTTGCGGCGGCAAATCTATATTATAAAGATAAGCTTTTTCCTAACGCGATCGAACAATACCAGACTTTAACGGCCAACTACCCAAAGAGCCTGCTCCTGTCAAAGGGAGCGCTGCAGCTTGGGAAAAGCTTTTACCATAACAAGAATTATCAAACAGCGGTAAAAACATTTAGCGCTCTACTGGAAAAATACCCGGAACTGGAAGAAGCAGATGAGGCCCGCTATCTTATTGCTTTAAGCCACGAAAAGAACGGCGACTGGAAGGGTGCGTATTTTGCCTACGAAGAGACCGATCTTTACCATCCGTTAAGCAGGTATGGCCATTTATCCAGGCTGGCGATCTCCAAATTAAAGAAAAAATACAAAAAAAAGCTCCCCCAATATCAAGCTTCGGAAAAAGCGCTTTTTAACCAGGGGATGGCCTACTTTAACCAGGAAGAGTACAAAATGGCGGCCAATATATTTAATCGTCTGGCCCGGACCTATCCAAAAAGCAGTTATCTCAATGAAGCGTGGATCATGCTTGGCCGGGCGGAAACCCTGGACGATGATTACGACCAGGGGATCGCCAATCTGGAAAAAGCGGCACGCAACGCCCCTAATCTTGCCGGCAAAGCCAATTACTACCTGGGACGGGCTTACGGCCGGCGCGGCAAATACGACTGGGCGGTCACCGCTCTGGGTCGGGTGATCGGCAAAGCCCCGGCCTCCGACCTGGCCCCGGAAGCCCTTTACTGGCGCGGATACTTCAGGGAGCTGCTGGGGGACACCAATCACGCGCTGGAAGACTATTATTCATTGGTTAAAAATTATCCGAACAGCAGCACCGCCTCCTCCGCTATCTGGCGAATGGGAAAAGTGTATTATTGGGCCAGCGACTGGCAAAACGCCGTCAATTATTTTCACCTCGCCCAGCTTTATCCGATGGGAAGCGAGACCCCCCGCTGTTACTTTTTTGAGGCCAAATCCCTGGAACGGCAGGGGAACACCGGGGCCGCGCTGGAGGTTTACAAAAAACTCGCCAAGCGGTTCGATCATACCTATTACGCCTATCGCGCCCAGGAAAGGCTTCGCCTGACCGGAAACGCCATTAGCGACCAGGTCGCCTTGAAATTCGACAATATCGGGGAAGTTCTCAAGACGATCAATGAAAAAGATAATGAGGAGCTATCCACTCTTATGGATATCTGGCTCCAAAGCAAATCGGAAAAAACGACCCTTGATCCGGCCGACCTGGCTCTTCATTTGAGCAAATATCAGGAGCTAATGGACCTGGGGCTGACCTCCTTTGCCGCCGAGGAAGCAAAATTCCTGGTAAACGGCTCAGCCGACACCGACAAAGAATCGGCCCAGCTTAAGCTTGGCGAAGTCCTGGTCCGGGCCGGCCGCTATATTTCCGCCATTCGCTTTGCCCAGCAAAAGATCGATTCCGCCCTATACTCAGACAAGGTCGACGCACTCCCGGAAAAGGTTTGGCAGCTTGCTTACCCTCGTGGTTATTGGAAAACTGTTCGCGCGGAGTCAAACAACTATGGGGTCGATCCCTACCTCGTCCTGGCGGTCATCAGGGAAGAGAGCCGTTTTTTAAACAACGCCCGCTCTCACGCCTCCGCCAGGGGACTGATGCAGATCATGCCGGGAACCGGCCTTGGGCTGGCCAAAGAATTAAAACTCTCCCGCTATCGCACTTCCAAGCTTTATGACACCGACATCAACATTAAAATGGGCTCATATTATCTGGCTAATCTGATCAAAAGCTTCAACAACAACGTCTATCTTTCGCTTGCCGGATACAATGGCGGCCCAAACCGGGTTTGGCGGTATGTGAAAAACTGGTACGGAGGAGATATTGGCGCGATCGACATAGACGAGTTTGTCGAAAGCATCCCGATCAAAGAAACCCGGCTCTACGTGCAAAAAGTGATGAACAGCTATTTTGAATATAAGAGGCTTTATGGCGGAACCGGAAGCTGAAGAAGGATTGCGCCCTCGGCGCTTCGCTAATTTTATCGGCCAGGGGCAGATCAAGAAAAACCTGCAGATCCATATCGACGCGGTCCGCTCCAGAGGGGAGGCGCTGGAACACCTTCTCTTTTACGGCCCGCCCGGACTGGGAAAAACCACTCTGGCCAATATTATTGCCAACGAGATCGGCGCCAGCATCAAAATAACTTCCGGCCCGGCAATCGAACGCCCGGGAGACCTGGCGGCGATCCTGACCAACCTAAAGGAACACGATATCCTTTTTATTGACGAGATCCATCGACTCAATAAAACGGTCGAAGAGGTCCTCTACCCCGCAATGGAAGACTTTGCCCTCGACATTATCATCGGTAAAGGACCAAGCGCCCGCTCCATCCGCCTTGACCTTCCCAAATTTACCCTGGTCGGGGCCACGACCAGGATCGGGCTTCTCTCGTCTCCGCTGCGCGACCGTTTTGGCATTATCAACCGGCTTGAATATTATTCCATTGACGAGCTAAAAGAGATCATTGGCCGCGCCGCCAAAAAAATGGATATTTCCATTGATGACGGCGGAGCGGCCGAAGTTGCCAAACGCGCCCGAGGGACGCCTCGCATTGCCATCCGCTTTTTGCGCCGGGTCCGTGATTTCGCCCAGGTCAAAGGAACAACCGTCCTCACCCCCCAACTGGCCCGTGACTGCCTGGTCTCCATGGGGGTAGACGAATTTGGTCTGGACAAGATCGACCGTAAATATTTATCGACGATAATCGATAAGTTTAAAGGGGGGCCTGTCGGAGTTGAAACGATTGCCGCCGGGATCTCGGAAGCCGTGGAAACAATTGAGGATGTTTACGAGCCATACCTGCTGCAGCTTGGTTTTATCGAACGGACCCAGCGCGGCCGGGCCGCCACCCCCAACGCTTACAAGCACCTAGGCATCTCGATCAAAAGCAAATCAACCGATCAGGCCGGATTATTCAAGGAGGGTTAAATGAGAAAAGCTAAGCTGCACCGTAAAACCAAAGAGACCAACATCAAGATCGAGCTGATCATTGAAGGGAAGGGAAAGAGCGAGATCAACTACCCGATCCCCTTTCTGGCCCACATGTTCACCCTTTTTGCCAAACACGGGCTTTTTGACCTCAAAATCAGCGCCAAAGGTGATCTGGAGATCGATCTCCATCATTTAGTCGAAGATACTGGTTTAGCTTTAGGAGAAGCCTTTGCCAAAGCTCTGGGGAAAAAGCTCAAGATCGAACGATACGGCCATGCTATCCTTCCAATGGACGAGTCACTGGCCGACGTTAAAGCAGCGATCGATATTTCTGGTCGTCCCCATTTTACCTTTAAGGCCAAGTTCCCCAAGGAGTTGGTCTACGCGGAAATCGGGACTGAACGGGTCAAGCTTTCACTGGACGCAGAAATGCTCCGCGAGTTTTTTGAAGCGTTCGTTTACAAGGCGGGAATCTCCCTGCATATCGACCTGGCCAGGGGAAAGAACACTCACCACAAGGTCGAAGCGATCTTTAAAGCCTTTGGGGTCGCCCTGCAAAGGGCCTGCGCCATCAACCCGCGAAAAAGCGGAGTTCCGTCAACCAAAGGGGTCCTTTAATCCCTGGGATTTCTGCTATAATTTAAGCAATGGTCTACCAGGAAAGAGCTTACCGCAACTACATTAAGGCCGAAGAGCTGGTCCGTTTTGAACTGGTTGAAAAAGAAACAGACCTGCTGATCCAGGCCAATAGCAACCTCTATGATAAAGCGATGGGAAGCGTTATCAAACATCGGGGAACCCTGGAACAATTCATTGAATCAAACCCCAAATTCCTCCGCTCGCTTTCCCCGGTCCGCGTCTCTTTTAACGCCCCGCCGATCATTAAACTAATGGCAGCCGCCGCCAAGAAAATGAAGGTCGGCCCGATGGCCGCGGTCGCCGGTGCGATCGCCGAGCTGGTTGGCCGTGATCTGCTGCAATTTACCGATGAGCTGATCATCGAGAACGGCGGCGACATCTATTTGCGGCTGGTTAAGCCCCGCAAACTAACCGTTTATGCCGGGGATTCCCCCTTTTCAGAAAAGATCCTGGTCGAGCTTGATCCGCAAAAAGAGCCTTTTGCCATCTCCATGACCTCTGGCCATTCCGGACGCTCGGTCGGATTTGGCAAGGGGGACCTGGTGATGGTCGTTTCCCGCGATGCCCCGCTGGCCGATGCCGCCTCAACTGCGATCAACAATGTTATTAAAGACGCGGCCGACATTGATTCTGGGTTGGCTATTGCCAGAAAAACCCGGGGACTAGACGGGGTCCTGATAATAAAAGATGACCAGATGGGAATGATGGGAAAGATCAAGTTGATCTCCGCTTAAATAATGCGGGGGGTCACCATAAAGACGATCTCTGTTTTTTCCTTTTCAACTATGGTATTTTGAAAAAGAGCGCCAACAATTGGCAGAAAACCTAAAAACGGCACGCGGACAACGTTCTTCCGCTCGATCTCCGAAGTCAGTCCGCCGATCACTATCGTCTCCCCATTTTTGACCCGGACCGTCGCGGCCGCGCTTCGGGCGGCGATCACCGGAAAATCCCCCGCAGCTGTCGTTCGCCATTCAGCAATCGATGAAACTTCCGGCTGCAGCCAGGTGGTGATCTCCTTCTTTTCTCCTATCTGCGGCAGGACCTTAAGCTTAATGCCGGCATCAAGATATTCTACCGTCCATTGGGCCGCGACGGTAGCGCCGCCAACCGGGACAGCATACGGAACGCGGCTTCCGATATTTATGACCGCTTCCTTGTTATCAAGAGTGGCAATGCGCGGAGAAGCAATAACATTGGCCCTTCCTTCCGCGATCAAAGCGTTGAGTGCTGAAGAAAGGTTCTCACTTAACCCGGTCTTTTTGGACTCGTCTGCGGTCATGAATCTGATCGTTCCGTTGCCGTAAGAGATCCCCAGGCGGGTTGAATCGCTCTGCGACAACTCAACGATCCTGCTTTCGATCAGGATCTGCGGCTGAGGCAGGTCAATTTTAGCAAGCAGGCGCCTTGCCTCTTCCAGCTCCGTTTTTTTCCCTCTACAAAGCAAAGCGGCCGACCGCTCCCCCTCCTGAAATATCGCCGTCGGAAAAACTTTGCTTAAAAGCTCAACCGCTCTGACTGCCGGTAAATATTTTAACGTTAGTCGTTCAGTTTTTTGGGTATATCCGCTGTTATTAAGGTCCTGGGGAAGGGAAGAGATCAGATACGCTTCCCCCTGTTTTTCAAAGCATAAGCCATTAGTCGACAGGATCGTTCCGAGCGCTTCCTCCAATGGCACCTCCTTCAAGTGGATCGTCGCCCGTTTTCCCTGCAGCGCCGTTGGATCACCTGAAAAGATCAAACTGCATCCGCTGCTCTTCCCCAAAGCCGCAACGATGTCGACAATCGACGCGTTATCAAAATCGATCCTCGGGATGATCGTTTCCGCCCCGGCAATATTTAAGAGCAATATCAGCAGCAGACCCGCAAGCCTCCCCCTCATTTTCCCGGCTCCTTTCTTAGGTAGACCGCTGCTCTGCCAATTTTTTCGATCGCGTAGCCATCAACAGCATCTCCTACGACTGCGGTGAGCCCTCTTCCTCCAAGTTCGATCAACGCCACCTGTCTATCCCCTCTGACCACCCCAACCAACCGGGCGTAACCGGACGAAAGGAGGAGGGGCTCGCTCCGCAGTTCTAAGCTGTCATTGACAGCTGGCTTCTCGTTATAAACATAGACCGCTTCCCTGGTCGGTTCTTCGTCCGGAACCGATCGGACAGTGAGGCTCCCCTGTTCTGGCGGCTCACTTACGGCGCAGGAGGTTAAAAAACAAGCGAAGAAGATAATAATTAGGCAGTCGAGACGGTGGTCTCCTTTATTTGCATATTTTTTCTTTTCCGCAATCAACGCACGTTTCATACGGAAACCGAAGCAATTTTATTGCCAACGGATTTTTTGCTTTATGGGGTTAATTCCGGCGTGGTTGTGTCGGGGGGATCAGTATAATAGTATAAAGTAAAATTATGGAATTGCGATTTTTCGCCGCTTGATACCGTCGCTTCAACTGAAGCCGGAATATAAATCGTTGAAGTTTCGTCGGTCCAGACCTCATAATGCCCGGCAGGAACATTCTCTATACTATAATCACCGTTTGAGTCGGCAAAATCAACCAGGAGAGGAGAAGTATTCTTTAAATAAACCCTGATCCCATTCACCCTGTTCCCTTTGTTGTCAGAGACCCGTCCTTCAACCCAACCCAAAGTGGTGATCGTTACCGTTGATCGTCCTGAAATAGAATTGGTCGTCGCTACCACCGCCCCCGTAGCCGCAGCAGAGGTCGCGGTAAATATCCCCCCAGAAGTAATTGAGCCGATCCCGCCGGTTACCGACCAGGTCGGGGTGACCGAAACGATCAAGCCATTTGCATCTTTGGCGATCGCGGAAAAGTATTGGGCTTGGTTGACGCCAACCGTAACCGTAGACGGGGAAACCGTAATTGAAGTGACCGCCCCTTCCAGGTCGCCGCAACCGGAAAGAAAAATGACAAAGGCTAAATGACTAATGACTAATGAGGAAACAACTATTTTACAAAGACACCTAAACAAGTTTGCCATCTTTTACGACTAATTTGCCGCTGACGATGGTGTACAGGACTTTTCCTTTAAGGCGCGCGCCGGCAAAAGGGGTGTTCCGGCTAATGGAAACGAATTTTTCCGGATCAACGGTCCATTCCGCCTTTGGATCGACAATAATAATGTCGGCATCGGCGCCGGCCTCCAGTTTCCCCTTGCCGGTCAAGCCAAGGATCCCGGCAGGGTTGGTCGCCATTAATTTAACGACATCTTTAACGGTTAAGCCTTCCGGCAACAATTTGGTCAGTGCCAGCGCCAAAGCAGTTTCCAGGCCGATCAAGCCATTCGCGGCCTGGCTAAACTCAATCTTTTTTTCTTCTAAAGTGTGGGGAGCATGGTCGGTCGCGATCGCATCTATCGTTCCGTCCTTTAGACCGCGGATGATCTCCTTCCTGTCCTTTTCTGATCTTAGCGGGGGACTGACCTTGGCATTAGCATCGTAGTTGCGGACCGATTCTTCGGTCAAAGAGAAATAATGGGGGGCGGTTTCACAGGTCACCGGAGCCCCATCCTTTTTTGCCTGGCGGACCAACCTAACCGAGCCGGCCGACGAAACATGGGCAATATGGACCCGCCCGTATTTTTTCGCGAGGAGCAGATCCCTGGCAACCACCACTTCTTCAGCCAGCGCGGGAATTCCCGGTAAACCGATCTCGGTTGAAAGCTGGCTTTCGTTCATCGCTCCACCTCTTGAAAGATTGGTATCCTCACAATGGGCAATGATCGGTTTGTTAAATTGTTTGGCATATTCGATCGCCCGGCGCATCACGTCACTCCGGCCGATCGTTTGGCCGTCATCGGAGAAGGCAACCGCACCGGCGGCCACGCAGCGCCCCATTTCGGCAATTTCCTCCCCTTTTAAACCTTTAGTCGCCGCGGCGACCGGCAAAACATTGACAACCGCTTCTTTTTCCGCCTTTCCGACGATATAAGCAATTAATGCCGGGTCGTCAAGCGGCGGGGTGGTGTTCGCCATGCAGCAGATCGTCGTAAAGCCACCCAGGGCGGCCGCGCGCGAGCCGCTGGCGATCGTCTCTTTTTCCGGTTGTCCAGGGTCTCGCAAGTGGGTATGCATGTCGATCAAACCCGGCATAATCATCAGCCCTTTGGCATCAATGACCCTGGCCCCGTTCGCCGTCAGCCTGGCCGCTATTTTCGTGATCTTGCCGTCTTCGATCAACAAGTCGCGCCCTCCGCCATGCTTGCCGGTTGGGTCGACAATTGTCCCGTTCTTAATCAGCCACTTTGTCATCTGCTTTTAACCTCTTTTTAAATCTGGACAGGATCCCCGGTTTTTTCTCTTCCCCTTTTAAGGTTTTTACAGCAACCGTCGCGGCCTGTTGTTCCGCTTCTTTTTTGTTGTTGCCCCGGCCAACACCAAGCGATTTCCCATTGACCTTGACCTCGACAAAAAAGACCCGCTTGTGTTCTGGCCCGCTCTCCTTGATCACCCGGTATTGAGGCAGGGTCCACTTGTTTTTTTGGACAAATTCCTGAAGAGTCGACTTGTAGTCGCGAATGTAGCCGGCTTTGGAAACGATCTCTATCTCGCCGCGCAGATTTTCCAGGATCAGGTCGCGCGACCGGCCTATGCCGGCGTCAAGATAAACCGCTCCAATCAACGCTTCAAAAGCGTTGGCCAGGTTGGATTTGCGCTTTTGCCCCCCCCCTTTTTTTTCGTTCTGACTAAGAAGGAGCGCTTCGCCTAGCTCAAGCCGTTGGCCAATAATCGCCAAGGTTTCGTCAGAAATGACCGCCGCCCTGATCTTGGTTAACTCACCTTCATCATGCGTGGGAAACTTGTTGTAAATATACTCTGTTACAACCAGTTTTAAGACCGCATCCCCAAGGAATTCCAGCCGCTCGTTATCTTTGAGGTTCTTTTCGTGGGCATAAGAGCTGTGGGTCATAGCCTGGTTCAGGAGGTATTGATTGATAAAGGGGACGCTGACGCGTTTTTCCAGCTCTCGAAGTTCAGTTAAACGTTCCGGCGATAAGGGTTCCATTGACATACTATTTTACATCATATAGAATATGATTGCAAACGCAAAAATCCTTAAGGAGATGGGCAATTATGGTCATTTTATCGCCGATCATGAGTTATATTGTCGACAAGGAAGTCGGCTTCCCCATCCCCTCTGAAAAAGAAAAGGTCAACAAGGTCCTAAAACGTTATAAAAGCATTTTGAGACAACACGCCGAACGCTCCGATTCTGCTGAGATCATGTTCGGGATCGCCGATCTTTTAGTTGGCCGCAACAGTCCCGGCGATCATCTTGAAGCGATGAGAATGTACGACCAGATCCTGCTGAAAAACCCGCCGGAATACCTCAAGGCCCGCGCCCTGATCGGCAAAGCCGAGCTTTTGATCGGCATCCCGGAAGAATTCGGCAACGCCATTTCCCTCTGCGAAAAAGCCCGTGAGATCCTGGGGAAAAACCTTTCTGAATTCTTTGCCGCCAAAGCCCTGGTCGTGGAAGCGGAGCTCCGCCTGGCTCGCCGGGAAAAAGGGGACTGGGCCAGCGCCCTGGAACTGCTTAACCAGGTAGTCAAGGAAAAAGAGGCCCACTGGTATTTCCGCGGCCGCGCCCTCCTTTCCAAGGCGGAAATCATCCTCTACCGCGACCCGAACGATCTGGGCCCCGCGATAAAACTGGTCGACCTCTCCCTTAAAGAACTGGCTTCGCGCCCAGATGATTATTTTGTTGGCAAAGGGAAGATCGTCAAAGCGGAGATCCTGATGCGGCGGGTCAAGTCCGGCGACCTGCAGCGGGCGGAAAAACTGCTGACCGAGGTCATCAAGATAAAATTTGAATACAAAGACCTGGTCGCCAGGGCCAAGCTCAACCTGGCCGACATCGTCAGCCACCCAAAAGCCTCCAAACTGTTAAAAGAGGTCCACGAAATGGAAGGGCTCGACCCCTACCTGATCGAGAAAGCAAGCCTGGTGCAGAAAGCGCTGGGGGACAGGAAAAAGAAGTAACCGCAGCATCTCTCGTCATTTTTTCCACTTTATGATAAAATAGTTCCATCATGGGCAAGACAATCGCCGAGAAAATACTCTCCAACCACTCCGGTCGGGACGCTAAGGCCGGAGACATCGTCATTGCCGGCCTCGATTTTATGATCGGTCAGGACGGGACTTCCGGGGTCGCCATTGACTCATTCCGCAAGATGCAGGCTAAGAATGTCGCCGACCCGAGCAAGATCTCTATTATTATCGACCATAGCTCCCCCTCCCCTAACGAAGGGGTCTCGGCCATCCACAAAAAGATCCGCGAATTCTGCCTCGAACAAGGGGTCAAGCTTTACGACGTCGGCTGCGGGGTCTGCCACCAGATCACCCCGGAACAAGGGCACGTCGTTCCCGGCGACCTGGTGATCGGTGCCGATTCTCACACCTGCACCTACGGGGCGATCAACGTCTTCTCGACCGGGATCGGCTCGACTGACCTTGCCGCGGGCATGATCTCGGGTAAGCTCTGGTTCAAAGTTCCGGAAACAATGAAAGTTAATTTTAACGGACAGCTTCCTAAAGGAATTTTCTCCAAAGACCTGATCTTGTTCTTTATCGGCCAAATTGGCGCCGATGGCGCGACTTACCTGGCGCTGGAGATCGGCGGCCAGGCGATCGACGAAATGTCGGTTGATGCCCGCTTTACCATCTCCAACATGGCGATCGAATGCGGCGCCAAAGCCGGGTTAATGGCGGCCGACGCCAAGGCCATGGAATGGGTAAAGCAACACTCCAAGAAAAAACCGAACCCGCAGGTCGCCGACAAAGACGCCGTCTACAAGCAAGCCATGGAGATCGATGTCACGAAGATGGAGCCGCAAATCGCCAGGCCGCACGCGGTTGACAATGTCGTCCCTATCTCAAAACTCGGCGAAGTCCCGGTCAAACAAGGACTGATCGGGACCTGTACCAATGGCCGCCTGGAGGATTTCCAGGTCGCCGCCAAAATCCTTAAAGGAAAAAAAATCAAAACCGGC
>JAHJKL010000060.1 GCA_018822365.1 Candidatus Margulisiibacteriota bacterium | reverse complement strand
GATCGCCGGGCTGATCGCCTCTTCGGATGAGAAGAGTTTTGAAGAGGCGATGCTGGCAACGATCAATAAATGCCGGGGGGCTTTTTCGGTGGTGGTCATGACCCTTGATAAACTTTACGGTTTCCGTGACCAGCAGGGGATGAGGCCGCTTTGCCTGGGTCGTCGCGGCGATTCCTACATTATCTCTTCGGAGACCTGCGGGCTGGACGTTATTGGGGCCGAATTTGTCCGCGAAATCAGCAACGGGGAGATGGTGGTCATTGACAAGAATGGTCTGCAGTCAAAGACCTGGTGTCGCGGTGAGCGTCCGGCTCTTTGCGTGTTCGAGTTTATCTATTTTGCCCGGCCGGACAGTTTGATCGATGGACGGAGCTTTCATGACGTCAGGGTCCACCTGGGAAAATATCTGGCCAAAGAGCAGCCGGCAGAGGCGGAAATGGTCATTGCCATTCCTGACTCCGGCATTCCGGCGGCGATCGGCTTTTCCAAAGAGACCAGGATCCCGTTTGCCGACGGCTTGATCAAGAACCGCTATATCGGGCGGACCTTTATCCAGCCGACCCAGAGCTTGCGGGAGATCGGGGTCAAGATGAAGCTCAATCCGATCCGTGACGCGATCCGCGGCCGGAAAATGGTCGTGATCGACGATTCGATCGTCCGGGGGACGACCTCGCGCCAGATCGTCAGATTGCTGCGTGACGCCGGCGCGCGGGAGATCCATTTCCGGGTCTCATCCCCTCCCATCACCTGTCCCTGTTTTTACGGGGTCGACATGGCGACCCGTTCCGAACTGATCGCCGCTAATCTGTCGATCGAAGGGATCCGCAAATATATTGAGGCCGACAGTTTGGGTTATTTGAGCATTCACAATTTGGTCAGAGCGGTCAATCTTCCCAAGGAGAGGCTTTGTCTGGCCTGTTTGAACGGTGAATACCCGGTCAAAGTACCGGAACGCCTGGAAAGTTTAAAACTTGTTTTCAAATAACCCCCATACCCATATTGACTATATGGATGTGGGAGCAAATTAAGGAGGTGACGGAAGGTGAGCGAACAGACTTTTCCTAAATGCGAGAAATGCGAAAAGGGGGTTTTGATCCCGCTGTCAGATTTTAGCAATAACGCGGTTTCCATCAAGTACAAGGCCTGGGCTTGTACAAATCAAGAGTGCCGGTTCTTCATTGTTCTGCGGGGCGGCGACGTATACTACGGAACAGCGACGGCGGAAGCGGCCAGATAAAGGGGTTTAAAATGATCACATATAAACAGGCTGGAGTCGATATTGAAGCCGGATATGAAGTTGTCCGCCGGATCAAAAAAGTAGCCAAAGGGATCGGCTCGTTCGGCGGGCTTTTTCCGTTCGGCAAGCAGTATTTGGTTGGCGCGACCGACGGAGTAGGGACCAAACTAAAACTGGCATTCATGCTTAATAAGCATGATACGATCGGTATTGACCTGGTAGCGATGAATGTTGATGACGTGGTAGCGATGGGGGCAAAACCTCTTTTTTTCCTTGATTATATCGGGGCCCAAAAAGTTGAACCGGGGGTGATCGAAAAGATCGTCAAGGGGATCGTTGAGGGATGCCGTCAATCTGGCGTAGAATTGGTTGGCGGAGAAACTGCCGAACTGCCCGATATGTACCACAAAGGGGAGTATGATCTGGCCGGCTTTGCGGTCGGAGTGGTCGACAAGAACAAGGTCATTAATGGTTCGACCATCAAAGAAGGGGACAGGATCATTGGGTTGGCGTCGTCTGGTTTGCACAGCAACGGTTATTCCTTGGCCCGTAAAGTGATTTTTGAAAAAGGGAATATTGGACCGGGCGATAAGATCGACGATTTTAACAAATCGATCGGCGAGGTCCTTTTGACCCCGACCAAGATCTATGCCGCGCTGATCCTGGAGCTGATGAAAAAGTTCACGCTCAAAGGGATCGCCCACATTACCGGCGGCGGTATTCCGGAAAATCTGGGACGGGTTATCCCGCCCAAAAGGCAGGCGGTTATTGAACTGAATTCCTGGGAAATACCCCGGATCTTTAAATTGATCAAGAAACTTGGCGAAGTTGACCATGCCGAAATGTACAAGACCTTTAATATGGGGATCGGGATGATCCTGGTCGTTCCGGCCAAGGAAGCCGACAAGCTTCTCCAATATCTGGCGAAGAAAAAGGAGAAGGCGTTCCTGATCGGTGAGATCTCGAAGGGGAACCAGGAAGTTATCATTATATAAGTCAGGGCGGGAGCTGTCGGGCAAATGCTTAAACTAGGAATTTTAATTTCAGGGCAGGGTTCTAACTTGCAGGCGATCATTGACGCCTGTGAGAGCGGCAAGGTCCCGGCCAAAATTGTGGTTGTCATCTCGAACAATCCCGATGCGTATGGATTGGAAAGAGCCAGAAAACACAATCTCCCCGCTGTGGCGATCGATCATCGGATTTATAGCGATCGGAACACTTACGAACTGGAGATCGTCAAAGTTCTCCAGCAACATGGAGTGGAACTGGTCTGCCTTGCCGGTTACATGAGGATAGTTGGCGAGGTCCTGCTGCGCCATTACCAGGGCAAAATGGTCAATATCCACCCTGCGCTTCTTCCTTCGTTTCCCGGCCTCCATGCCCAGCGTCAGGCGCTGGAACACGGCGTGCTGATCACCGGCTGCACCGTCCACTTTGTCGATGAAGGGTGTGATACCGGGCCGATCATTATTCAATCCGCCGTTCCGATCATGGAAAAAGATACCGAAGAGACCTTGTCGGAAAGGATCCTCCAGCAGGAACATGCCATTTATCCTGAAGCGATCAGGCTGATCGCCGAAGACAAGCTTAAAATTGAAGGGAGAAGAGTGAGATTGAAATGAAAAAGAAAAACCAGGGTCCAGGGGCCGGGGAAAAGAAACATAAAAGATACGCTTTAGTTTCGGTTTGGGAAAAGGCCGGTCTTGATAAATTTGCCAAAGAATTGACCGATCTTGGCTTTGCGCTGGTCTCGTCGGGCGGGACGGCTGAACACCTGAAAAAGGCAGGGCTAAAAGTTACAGAGGTTTCCTCTTTGACAAAATACCCGCATATGCTTGGCGGCCGGGTCAAAACCCTGCATCCGATCATTCACGGCGGGATCCTGGCCGACCGGACCAATCCGGAGCATCTGAAAGAACTGAAAAAGTTCAAGATCAACCCGTTTGACCTGGTCGTCTGTAACCTTTATCCGTTCGAGAAGGTCATCTCACGGAAAAAATTCACCCATGACGAAGCGATCGAAAATATCGATATTGGCGGACCTTCAATGGTTCGCGGAGCCGCGAAGAACTATAAGAATATCGGGATCGTTGTCGATCCGGCCGACTACGGAAAGATAATCGAAGAAATAAAGAAGGATGGTGCTCTTTCATTGGCTACCAAAGAGCTCCTGGCGTTTAAAGCCTATAAGCATACCGCGCAATACGACGCGCTTATTGTTCGGTATTTATCCGGTAAAGTTAAAGGGGAGGAGAAATTCCCAAAGGAGCTTTCTATCCAATTGGAAAAGGTCCAGGAGCTCCGTTATGGTGAAAACCCTCACCAACAGGCGGCGTTTTATCGTCAGAAAGGGGCCGGACGGGAAGGGGATCTGACCGGAGCCAAACAGCTTCACGGCAAAGAGCTTTCTTTCAATAATATCGTTGATATGGAATCGGCCTGGAGCGCCGCCAATTATTTTGTCGAACCGACAGTTTGCATCGTTAAGCACAGTAATCCCTGCGGTCTGGCCAAGGCCAAACAGCTGGCTGACGCTTATAAGCTTGCGTTGGCGTCCGACCCGGTCTCGGCCTTTGGCGGGATCATCGCGGCCAACCGCCGAATTGATGAAGCGACAGCCAAAGAGGTTGCCAAACTATTTGTGGAAGTGATCATTGCACCAGCGTATACTCCACAGGCGCTCGCGATCCTGAAAGAGAAAGCCAATGTCAGGATTATTGAGATGGGGATGAACGCGGTTAATAAACCATTTAAAGGATTTGATTATAAACGGGTCAGTGGCGGATTATTGGTCCAGGACCCGGATCTTGCCCAGTTGGCGGTTAACGAAGTTAAAATTGTGACCAAGCGCCAACCGTCGGTTGCTGAGCTTGATGATCTTTTCTTTGCCTGGGGGGCGGCTAAATATGTTAAATCGAACGCTATTGTTTTGGTCAAGGATGGGGCAACGGTTGGGGTAGGAGCGGGCCAGATGTCACGCATTGATTCCGCTGATATCGCAGTAAAAAAGGCTGGGGACAAAGCCAAGGGTTCAGTCCTGGCCTCTGACGCCTTCTTCCCTTTTGCCGATGTCGTTGAAGCAGCGGCTAAGCATGGGATTACGGCCATTATTCAGCCTGGCGGAGCGAAGCGCGACCAGGAATCGATCGACATGGCCGACAAAAATAAAATCGCCATGGTTTTTACCGGACGGAGACATTTTAGACATTAAGCTGATGCTCGGAAACCTGCGAATAAACTTCGCGGTTTCCTCGCGACAGAAAAACTGGAACCGCGGCGTTTAGCCGCAGGTTCCATTGGAGGAATTAATAGTGAAAAATATTTTAATTGTCAGTTGTTTTTTGTTGGTTGTTAGTTCAGCGCATGCCCAAACGATCCCGGTTACCACGACTATAAATTCGTCCAGCGGCGGGCCGACCACTCTTAATTCCAATATTGGCGGGGTAAGTATTAGTTATACCAAGGTTGGGACCAGGGACGTTATGTCTTTAACCTGGCGGCCGGATTTTAAGTACGGTTTTTGGTCGACCGGTTTTGACGTCAATGTTGCTCTGGGTGAGAATAAAACCGCCGATTATCAGAACATTGTTTTCCGTTATGTCGAATACGATGATGCCAAAAAGGGCCTTCGTTATGGGGTGCTGGATGGGGTGACGATTGGACATGGTTTGATAATGAAAAACTATACGACCCGCAAAGGACCGGCCATTATGCTCAATAACGACCAACTTGGTTTCAAAGGGTACCTGGACTTTGATCAATACGTTGTTCGCGGGATGGCGACTAAATCAAACCTTTATTATGCCAGGGTGGAAGAGCGGGTTAATCCAATGTTAACTCTGGGCCAGTACTATGTAACCGATACAACTGGTCGGAAAGTAGATCTTAGCGCCGGCGGGACTAAACAGCTTCCTCCTGTCTCAGCGATCGGGCTTGATGCCTTGATGCCTCTCCCCTGGAACTTTGAAGGTTACGCTGAAGCGGGCCAGCTTCTCAATCACGGCTCCGGGGTATCGGCCGGTCTCTCCTGGGCTTATGACCTGATGGTCGCTAACGCGTCATTCGGTGCCGAATATCGGGTCTTTGACAAGGGTTTTGTTCCCGGCTACTTTGGTTCGGAGTACGAGTTTAATCCGATCGATCTTTCTTCTGTGGAGGCGGTTGCCAAGCCGCGTAATGGTTTTCTGGCGCAATTTGGTTTGAACGCCATGGGCTTAGCTACCCTCGGAGTGGTTTATGAAAGCTATACCGACAGCAACTCCGCGCTTTCAGCCGATCTGACCGCGAAATTGAGCGACCAGGTTTCAGTTCGGGGGTATTACAGCCAACCGAATTTTGTTGATTTCCGCTCGCTCTCGTTGGAGCAGGGGGCGGTGATGGGGGCCGATGTCGCGTATAAGCTTAACGCGAATACCAGT
>JAHJKL010000059.1 GCA_018822365.1 Candidatus Margulisiibacteriota bacterium | reverse complement strand
GATCGAGAAATTGATCTTCCTGGTCAATGAGCTTAAACGGGACAAAGAGCGGCTCATCTGGCGAAACCAGGAAATGCAATGCCAGCTTCAAGCGGCGGAAGAGATCCGCTTGGCGGAAGAAGGTATGCGTCTTGAGAATGCTCAGCTGCGGCAGAGAGCATCCACTAAATTTGTGAGCGCCAGCAGCAAGCGCTTTAAAGTAATCCGGAAAAAGGAGGGTCGAAAACCAAAAAGAGTTTCAATGAAAAGAAATGATTAAAAATAGTTTTCGTTCCTTTGGCTGCGTGTTATTTGTGTTAATTTTAGTGGTGGCGGCAAGTGCCGAATTGTCGTTTTTTATGATCGACAATTTTGAGTCAGGCAGGTTTGACAAATGGTATAAGTTTGGCGAAATGACCGCCAGGATCGTGGAAAATGGGACTCCGGAAGGAAGGGATACGATCAACGAATCATGCGGCGACTATTCCCTGGACCTGAAAGGAAGTTCGCAGAATTATTATGTTGGCGGGATCGGCAGTGATCTGAATGTTGACGCGACGACATTTTCTCGGATCCAAATGGATATTTACGGGGTTGCCGGTGCCGGCAAAATAAAGATCGAATTGTTTGATGACGATAATGACAATTTTGTTTTGGAGCAGGATTCCAACAAGGATTGGATCCCAACCAAGGATGATAAATGGGTCGCGGAAGTCCCGATCTTAGGGAAGGGTTTTACCAGGGTTTCAATCCCGTTTACCGCTTTCCGCCTGGAAAATCCCGGGGCCGGGGATGGGACCTGGAACCTTGACCAAAAGAATAGTTCGGGCGGATTACTGAAGATCCAGATGATCGTTTTAACGAATCAACCAAAAGGAGACGTTGAGACCAGGGTAGACAATATCCTATTAACATACTGATGAAAACCAAATTAACACCGATTAATGGGGGGGGGCTTGAATGAAAAAGGGTTGGCTGATCATATTTTTCGTTTTCCTGGTCGTTGGCAGTGCTTTTTCCCTTGATATTTCCGGCGATAAGGAAAATATTAGCCTGAAGGCGGGGCCGACCGAGCCTGGGGAAGGCTTGTCTTTGGTATGGGTCGAAGCGATCATCTATCCCAAGACAGTAAAAGACGATAAGATCATTTCACTGGGGGTTAGGACCGCTTCGCGGGTTAAAGAAGTCCAGGCGACCTTTGATTTTTCCGCCAATCCAATCAACCTTTCCACCAATGATAGTATGTCCTGGAGCACGACCTATTCACTTCCGGATACCGCGACGGTCGGGGTACATGTGGTTCGTTATAAGATAATCGGCCAGAGCGGTGGAGCGATCCAACGTACTGTTGAGTTTTTTGTTGAAAAGCAAAGCTGGATGCCGCGTGATCTCTCTGCTGTTAATCGAGGCGAGCGGGCCAAAACGACTGGATGGCCGTTGACTGTTACCTCAACTTGTACCGCCGTTTCCGGTCAAGCGACCCGCCAGCTGACCACCGGATCGATCCTGATCGGGATCTCCAAAGTTCCCTGGTACAAGGTGATCTTTGATGACGGAAAAGAGGGGTGGGTTTCCGCCTCCTACGTAAAAGAGCCGACCGAAGATTATTTCTACATGGGCTTCCGGGCCTATCAAGCCAAGAAATATACCGCCGCGATCAAGTATTACCGCGACGCGGTGACGATCAATCCCCAGCTGATCAAAGGTTATATCTGGCTGGCAAAAAGCTATTCAGCCAATGGCGATCTTTCTTCAGCCGCGGAAGCGATCAAGCAATCTCTCCAGCTTAATCCTCGCGATATTGACAGCCGGGTGGTCGCCAATTCTTTGGCCAAGAAGTTCCTTTATCAGGCTAATCTGCGCTATCGCGCGAAGCGATATCATGAAGCGGTCGCCTCATACCGCGAAGCGCTGGCCCTTGATCCGAACTCGACTAAAGCCTGGGTCGATCTGGGCGAGAGCCTGCTTAAGCTTGGCCTTAATTCAGAAGCAAATGATGCCTGGCGAGAAGGGTTGCGGTTTGATCCGCAAAATTCCCAGCTTTTGGCCGCTTTAAAGGTTAAAGGGGTTGATCCGGCGAGTTTGGCCGAAAATCCAATTGAGGTCAAAGAAAAGAAACAAGCGGTCCCTTCAATGGTCGCCGACGATTCGCTCCGGATCGTCAAAGATGAACGGACCAGCAAGGGGACCAGGGTTGAAGCGGCGATCAAGTCGGTCATCAGCTTGACCAAATCGGTTGGGACCCCGATCGTGGAAAAAGGGTGGAAGATCAAGCGACAGGGGGAAAAATTCCTGGTCAGCTACCTGTGCGAGCAGAACAGCGGGGGGCTGGAGTCATTTGATTGGATGGTTGATGTCGATACCAAAAGGGTCGCACCGCACAATGATAACGCCCGGCTCCTGATGAGCCGGTGGTGAAAATTTAAAATCATGAAACTGCCTGATTATTTTAAGCAAATTATTTGGTTTGCCGATTTTGATCAGGTTTCTTTAGCTAAAGACAAAGAGATGGTTCTTTTTCAAGCCTTGGAAAAGGGGAGAATGGAGCATTTGCGTTATCTGGCCGGTAAGCTTGGCGGTCGGGCGATTTATTCCTTTGCCAGAAAAAACTCCAACAAATTAAGTCGTAAGAGCATATTGCCTTTTATTCGAGCGCTGTTCGCCTGATCAAGAAAATGAAAAAATTGTTTTGGAATATATTGGACAAGAAAAGGCTCGAAACATTTAAGGAGCTTTACACTATATTTGGCAACGATTATTATTTGGCCGGTGGAACCGCGCTCGCTTTGCAAATTGGCCATCGGGAATCGCTTGATTTTGATCTGTTCAGAGATAAAGAGATAACTTTTGCGGTAAAAAGGAAAATGTTGGCGGGTTTTATTAAGCGTTCTCCCAAGATGTTGGTTGATACCGCCGATGAATTAACGCTAACTGTCGAACATGCCGTAAAAATAACAGTCCTTAACTATTTTTGGGGACCGGTTTTCCCGCTGATCAAAGTTCCCGGGTCTTTGTCGTTATTATCCATTAAAGATATCGCGGCGACAAAAGCTTATGCTCTGGGGCGAAGGGGAAATTACCGCGATTATTTTGATCTTTATGTTATTATTAAGAATCGGCAGGCTTCGTTGCGAGAGATTGTGAAGATATCGAAAAAGAAATATGGAGATGTTTTTAGTGAACGGATGTTCCTGGAGCAGTTGCTTTTTACTAAAGAACTTGAAATTGACGGCCATCTCCGTTATTTGGCTGAAAAGGCTGTTTCTCCCAACACTTTAGCCGGTTTCTTTAAAAGAAGGATCATTGATGAGGGGTTCTAAGGGTTTGCATGCCGACGTAGCTCAGCTGGTAGAGCAACTGATTTGTAATCAGTAGGTCGCCAGTTCAACTCTGGCCGTCGGCTTTTTTTCGGGCCACTGTAGCTCAGTTGGTAGAGCAGCTGTTTCGTAAACAGCAGGTCGCCAGTTCAATCCTGGCCGGTGGCTTATTTAGCTCAGTTGGTAGAGCAGTCCGCCGCAGGCGGATAAACAGCAGGTCAGCGGTTCGATCCCGCTCGTCGGCTTAAATATTATGAAAAATATTCTTTTTCTCGAACAGTTCTCCTTTTTAGGTGGCGGACAGAAGGTTCTTCTTAAACTGATTAAAGGGCTTGATTATCGCTCCTGGGTTATTATTCCAGGAGAAGGAGACTTCTCACGAGCGCTTACCGGAATTGGCGCTCAACCGATTGTTGCCCCTATTGGACAATATTCAACTGGCCGCAAATCCCTAATCGATTTTGTTAAATACCTGTTTCTTTCAATTATTATGGTTTTCTTTTCAATATATATCATCAAGAAAAACCAGATTAATATTGTATACGCGAACGCTCCCAGGACATTCTTGTGGGGAGCGCTTGCCGCTAAGATATGCGGGATCCCTGTCATTTGGCATCTTCATTCGAACCTAAAAGGGGTTGAATTGCGGCTGTCAAGGTTTTTAGCCAAACATTGGGTTGATAAATTGATCGCGGTTTCTAATTTTACCTCCAATGTGTTTAACAATGGAGATCCAATTCTTTTGGCCAAAACTAGTGTTGTTTACAATGGGATTGATCCACGAGAATATGATCAGGTAGCTGTTTCTGATTTACATAAGACATACAATTTGCAAGGAAAAAAGGTGATTACATTCATTGGGCGAATTACTCCACTTAAAGGGATCAAAACATTAATTGAAGCGGCAGATATTATCAAAAACGAGGGCCAGCTGGCCTATTTGATCGTTGGTGAGCCTGCTCCTGGAGATAGAAAGGATGTTGAATATAGAGGAAAACTGGTGGATTTCGTTGGTAAACATAAACTAACCGATCGGGTATTATTTGTTGGACAGAGAAACGATATCCCCTCGATATTGAAGATGACTGATATTTTGGTCCTACCATCCGTTGAGCCGGAAGCGTGTCCCTTAGTTATTTTGGAAGCGATTGCCGCGGGAAAGAACGTTATTACTACAGATATTGGCGGACAAGCGGAACTAGCCAAAGAGGGCCTTCTTTTCCCGCCCGGCGACGCCCAAAAGTTGGCTGATTTAATTATATTAGGGATCAATACTAAAGTTGGACGAGAAAGCGGCGCGGTTGAGACGCGAACAAGTTTTCAACAAAAGATCGCGGAAACTATTGCCTCTTTGATTTAGCTTTTTTCTTTTCTTTTTTTGCTTCTTCCGGTCGCGGCGAGCAGATGCATATCGCGCAGAAATATAGGACAAACGGGATTTGATACATCATTAGCCGGTTGACCAGCGTTCCATCGACGAGGTATTGATACGTTCCGGGGCTGGAAAAGGCATAAATGATCATGGCCAGATTGGCGACGATCAAGATAAAGCCGTATTTTAAATAACTTTGCCAGATCAATTTCGCTCCCAAAACCGAAACGACGATAAAAACGAACCAGAGAATTTGCCAGTCGGCGTAAGTGAACATTCTCCGCCCAAGATGATAGGCCAGATCGGCAAGCGCGGGTGTGATTGGTTGAGAAACAACACCACCGGATACCAGCGGGGTTGGAATGGCAGGGGAGAGCCGTGCCGCTACACTGCTTAAAAAACCGTATAAAAAACTATTCGACGAAAAAAGCCAGGGGGAAGAGATTAACACGGCAATAGTCAGACTTTTGAGGCCGCTCCAGCTTTCTTTGGGGCGCTCGAAAAGGAGAAAAACGGCTAAAACTATGACCGACATCCCCCAGAGTGGGATACCTGATTGCTTTACGAAATTACCAATACCAAAAAGAAAAGCTGACGTGAATAGGTAGTACGGCTTATTTTCTTTGAACCAAGATAGTAGATAAATAGCTCCGGTTGAATAATAAAAAGTCTGCATCAGGTCTGAATAGGCGTTGCCGGAGTGGAGAATTATCAGCGGAAATGAGGTGAGCAGGTAAGTAAATATCAGGGCTTTAAACCGGGAGGTTTGAGCTCGCAGGCGGAAGTAAAAGATGAAGAGCATGGAAGAAAAGCAAAGAGGAAAAATTACTTTTCCCAGCGCGTCGTCCCAGTAGCCAATCCCCATATAAATCCAGGATTGAGCTAAGGGATTAAGATAGGGGTGAGGGCCCGCGACTGCTTTCGCCTGTTCGGTCGCGACCTGGCCGGTGGTAAAGATGATTTTGGCGATCGTTCCCTGCCGCCACATCGCGTCAAATTCGATCGTCGGTTTGACTAAAGCGTCAAAAAAAACATAAACAATGGTTAGGCCGATCAATATTATAATGACTTTCTCAAAATAAAATTGCCAGCTGTGCCGTTTATTTATCTGGCCGACCAGGTTACTTAAGAAAAATGGGATCGTTTCGAGCCCAAAGGATAAGGTTTTAAAGTAATACGCGCAAATGATCAGCAGCGCGGTCAAGCTGACCGTTGGGATCAATACATTTCTAAGATTTAAAGTAATCCCTAGAAGAGACATGGCGAACATTTCGATCCCCAGCAAGCCGAGCCCAATACCCCAGGCAAGTGAGCCTCTTTCCAGAAACGAGATCTTTTCCCTGATCAGCGCTGAAGTCACCCCATAGCCGAGGAGCAGAGGGACCGAAACGGCTAAGATTAGCTTGATAGTTATCATTATTTTTTTCCTTTGACAATATACTTGCCATTGTCAAGCTTGGCAAAGACCGGCAAACTTTGGAGCTGTTTGGTCTGGTCAGAATTCGGATAAAAAGCCAGAATGTAATCCGGTTTTTTATTTACGTCGCCGGCAAGAACATGGGGAACCAAAAAAAGCCGGCCAGCGAGGTCCGGAGAATTGATTGAAGAATAGATCAGAAAATTGACCGGTTTTTTGGGGAGGGTCTTAGCGGCAAATTTAAGGAATTCGTAATAATCTTCTCCGTACGCTTCGGCGTGCTTTTGCTCGATCGTTTTGCCGAAATATTTTTGGTAATTGACCTTAAAAAGCGAGAAATAATTAAGATCGGCGTTCAGCGCGAGCAGAAGCCAGGAAGCGACAATAGCCGCGAAAGCGGTTTTTACGGCGGAATTAAAAGGGGAGAAGAACTCTTCAAAGCTTTTGGGTCTTCCCATAAACAGGTTAAAGATAAGAGAAAAAATAAAAGCCAGCCCGACAAGCCAATAAAAATAGACATTGATCGAATTGCCGTACAGAGGACTGCTGTGAGTGACATTGATCGAAAATCCGGTAGGAGTCCGTCCTTTTGGCCCCCAAAACTCTTGCCAGCCGGAAGCCAGGAAAGTCAGCCCATTCCCCCGGCTCACGGTTGAAGCGAGAATTTCAATTTGGCCAGGGCTTTCCGGGGCAATGATTAGCCGCTTGATCCAGCCTATCCAATAGGGGTTTTGAGAGGGAATATTAAAATAATAGGTATGAACGCCCCTTTTCGAGGAAAACCAGATGCTTTTTGACTGCTCAAACCGCTGATCGTACGAAGTGATCCAATAAAGACGGGTTAACCCGTTACTTGAGCAATTTAACTTCAAGCTCAAAGTCGAATTTTCCAGCGAATCGATCATCATCGCCGGGCTTTCGAGATAGTCCTGGCCGGGTGTTTTTTGGAAAGGGACATTAATCTCTTCGGCAAAAGCTGGTAGGTAAAACGCGAAAATAGAGAGAAAAGCTACAATTATTAGTCTTTGCTTAATCATGTCAGGTAATTATATAGTAATAACGATTAATTTCAACCTGACAATACAGATATTGGCGACGATTGAATGAAAATCTTTAATGTGGTATTATACTAAAATCTATGGAAAGAATTGTTTCATTCATTCTAATAATGTGCTTGGCTAGTACTGCTTTTCCTGCCTTTGCATTGTCGGTTGAGGAGTTTAGTTTGAATACGCCAAATATTCAATCTGTTGGAGCAATTGAACAAGCTGGGCCAAAGTCTGCTGGGGATATGGTGTTGGAATTACCAATTGATGGAGCCGCATATATACTTGGCCCGGGGGATCTTTTAGCTATTCATATAATAATAGGCGACGGCGAATTGTCTGTTGATCATAATTTATTAGTCGGAGCTGATGGGAAGATTTATTTCCCCAATATAGGTGAAATCTACATATCAGGGGTGAGTTTAGATCAGGCAAAAAATAAGATCAATAATGAAATTAAAAGCCGTTATAGAAACAATTATCAGCTCTCTGTTCTTTTAAGTCAACCTAAAAAAGTTAAAATCTACCTTTCCGGGATGGTTAAAAATCCCGGTCCCTTGTCGGTTTACGACAATTTAAGAGTTTCCGAAGTTATCGCCCAATCCGGAGGGGTTGCCAGCGGGGCCTCAAATCGTTTTATTTATATTCGACGGAAAGCGACTAACGGCAAAGAAATCCTCTTTGCTGCCGACCTTTTTGAAGCCTATCGCAGTCGCGATCTCTCAAAAGATCTCCGGGTTCAGGCCGGCGATATTATTGAAGTGCCCGATTCTGATAATCTTCTGCTTAGCCAAACTCAGGAGAAAGAAAATGATAAATTGCTTTTTGAGGGGAAAGAAACGTTTGTTTATGTTTATGGAGAAGTGAATAAAAGCGGACGTTTCGAATATGTACCGGGGAAAAGATTGTCTGACTATATTAGTTATGCGGGTGGGCCAACTGCCAGGGCCTTGCTAAGTGGAACTACGGTAAGCCGTGGGGAGAATGGACAAGCGCGAAAAATTAATATTGACGTGGCTGATGCGATTTATAATGGCAAAAAGGAAAAAGACATCGAATTAATTGGCGGCGATGTTGTTAATGTCCCGGGAAATTTCTTTTATTTTTCAGACTTTTCCAGCTTTGCCAGTATGATCTTTACCGGAGTTGCGCTATATAATACATTTAAGCGTTAATTAAAGGAATAAATAAGTGGAAGACGAAATAAATATTAAAGAATATATTGATGTTATTATTAAACGTTGGTTGGTCATTGTATTGGTTACAGGGATTGTTCTTGGTTTTGTCTTGATTACCGGCCTAAGGGAACCCCCTGTTTTTGAAGCAAAAACTACAGTCTTGATTCGTGGCAACGCAGGTTCTGGTATGTCGCAATATGCGGGATTGGCCGGTATGCTAGGTATCAATGTGGGCGGAGTAAGCAGTATTGGCGAGTTGACAGAATTATTAAAAAGTCGAGCGGTAGCGGAAAAAGTTCTTGATGATTTAAAACTTACTCAAAGAATAAAAGGTTGGGATAATCCTAAGGCTAATAGACAATCATTAATTTCATCCGTTGGTTCCATGGTTAAATTACCTAAGGTAAGCGGTAATGTTATCGAAATTAAGGCCGAAGCAAATGACGCGCAATTAGCGGCTGATTTGACAAATGGTTTTGTTTCGAACCTCGCTTACTACTGGAATCAGCTTAATTTTACTCAAGCACAGAAGAAATTAAAATATATTGAAACGGAATTGCCTAGAATCAAAGAGGAATTGCAATTGGTTGAGGACAAAATGAGCTTATCCTCTGGATTTTCCTTTCAGGGTGGGGTGCAGAGAGATTTTGAAATTTACAATTCAGTGTATACCATGCTAAGGAAAGAATACGAGTCGACCAAGCTTGAGGCGTCTAAGGAAATCCCTCCTTTTTCTGTTATAGACAAAGCAGAAAAGCCGCTTTCACCAGTCAGGCCAATATTTAAGAATATTTTTGTTTTTGGGTTGGTGATGGGTTTGTTTTTAAGTGTTTTGTCTGCATTTTGTTTGGAGTTTTGGGGCAATTCTTCGGGTCGTAAAAAATCTTAGCCGAATATTATGGAAAAGATTAAATATGCCATAATCGGCGCGGGCGTTGTCGGATTGGCCATTGCTAAGGTTTTAAGCGATCGACATGACGGTGATCTGATGGTTTTTGAGAAATACGACAGTTTTGGCCAGGAGACCAGCAGTCGTAACAGCGAAGTTATCCATGCCGGTATTTATTATCCCCCCAATACTCTGAAGAGCCGACTATGCCTTGAGGGAAACTCGCTCCTTTATAAGCTTTGCGAAACGGCCGGGATCAAATATCAAAATTGCGGTAAAGTGATCATTTCCACCAATGAAGAAGAAAAGAAAGAGATTGAAAAGATCTATCAGAATTGCATAGAAATCGGCGTGCCGGGGATCAGTTTACTGACTGAAGCCGAAGTTGAAAAGCTGGAGCCGAATGTTTTTGCTTTGACCGGTATTATGTCGGCCACGACCGGGATTATTGATTCTCACGGTTTAATGAAATATTACTACCAGCAGGCGCAGGCCAATGGAGTGCTTTTTGCTTTTAATCATGAGGTTACCGGTATCAGGAAACAATCCGGTGGATATATAATTGAAACTTCGAACGGCGAAAAAATCCTGGCTGAACGGGTTATTAACGCGGCCGGGCTTGGTTCGGACCAGATTGCCGGATTGGCCGGTTTCGATGTCAAAAAACTGCATTATAATCTTTATCCCTGCAAAGGAGATTACTTTTCCATTCCCGGGGCCAAAGGGAAAATTCACCACCTGGTTTATCCGGTCCCTCATAAGCAAGGATATGGACTCGGAGTCCACGCCACTCTAGACCTGACCGGGCAGATCCGTTTAGGGCCCGATGCCCATTATGGCGAGAATTTAATTTATGAAGTCGACCCGGCTAAGCGGGCGGAGTTTTACCGCGCGGCCAGGACCTATTTCCCCTGGTTGAAAGAAGAGATGATTAGCCCGGATACTTCCGGGATCAGGCCAAAACTACAGGGCCCGGACGACGGTTTCCGCGACTTTGTCATTAAAGAGGAGTCGGCTAACGGTTATTCCGGTTTTATCAATCTGATCGGGATCGAATCCCCAGGGCTGACCGCTTCCTTGGCAATCGCCCAACTGGTAATAAGACTAGTAATGACTAGTTCTGACTAGGACTTGACAGCCCCTGAATAACCTCCTATACTATATTATATGGGCATCCAAGAGAACGAAGTCTATACGCCTCAAGAGGCTATTTCACTCCTGAAGATCTCTGATTCGACGTTTCGCCGCCTCATTCGGAAAGGGGTACTCAAAGCGGCCAAGATCGGCGGACAATATCGTATTCTCGGCAAGCATCTCCTCCAATTGTTGAACCCTACATTACCTGCTAAAATAATAAATGTTTATAAAAAGGTATTAAAAGAACTGGAATAAAATAGGGGGCTTTAATGACAAAAAAAGAAAAACATGTATTTGATGGGAAAAGTGTTTTAATTACTGGCGGAACGGGATCGTTTGGCAAAAAACTAATCGATATTGTGCTTAAGGAGGCGTGTCCAGAGCGACTGATTGTTTATAGTCGGGATGAGCTAAAACAGTTTGAGATGCAGCAATATCTCAAAGACCAGAATAGGGTGAGATTTTTTATCGGCGATGTTCGGGATAAGGATCGGTTAATGCGTGCGTTCGATGGGGTTGATTTTGTTGTTCACGCCGCCGCTCTCAAGCAGGTCCCGGCGATGGAATATAATCCATCAGAAGCGATCAAGACCAACATTAATGGGGCGATGAATATCATTGAAGCGGCGATCGATAAAGGAGTTAAACGAGTTGTCGCTCTTAGTACCGATAAAGCTTGTAATCCAATAAATCTATACGGTGCGACTAAACTATGTTCCGATAAACTATTTATTTCAGGTAATTCATATGCTGGTTTGCATGATACTCGTTTTGCCGTTGTTCGTTACGGCAATGTGGTTGGGAGTCGTGGCAGTGTGGTCCCTTTTTTCCGAGAAAAAGCCAAGGAAGGAGTTTTGCCGATTACCGATGAACGAATGACCCGTTTTTGGATTACCCTGGAGCAGGGAGTTCGTTTTGTTATCAGTAGTTTTAAGCGGATGCATGGCGGCGAACTATTTGTTCCCAAAATTCCAAGCATGAACATTATGGACCTAGCCAAAGCCATAGCGCCTAGCTGTCAGACTAAGGTGGTTGGGATTCGGCCGGGGGAAAAGCTCCATGAAGTGATGATTTCCGAAGATGATGCTCGTCATACCCTGGAATTAAGCGACCGCTATGTAATTCAACCGGCTTTTCAGTGGTGGAGCCTGACCAATCATTCCCAGGGGAAGCCAGTTCCGGAGGGTTTTAGCTATAGTAGCGATACTAATGAGCATTGGTTATCCATTCCGGAGCTACAAACGATGATCGAGGAGCAATAACTTTTGCGGACAATGAAGATCGATAAAAAAGAGCTGGCAGGATTTTCTTTGGTGCTGGCGATCGTTCTTATCCTGCTATTGTTCCGGGACGCCCTGATCCTGTTCTGCGGCAAGTGGCCGCATTTATACGCCGTGATCAATACCACAACGCTCTCTTGGGAAGAGATCTATTGCTACACCCCGTTCGCCAATCGTGTTTCGTTGACGAACCTTTTTCCCGCGCTACCCAATGCCGACCCGTTTTTCGCGTTTTTTACCAATTTTCCTTTTTTGGCCATTTGGGTGCAGGGGGTGATCTTGAAAATATTAGCGGGTGGGAACCCGGATGTCTATTTGCTGATCATGCATGTCCTGTTCCCAGTCCTTAGTTTTACCCTCCTTTACCTGGTTTATCGGCGGTTCATTTCGCAAAGCTGGGCGCTGTTGTTCTCGTTCTTGGGTGTTATTACTTACGGGAATTTTTCGTATCTTGCTTTCTTGTGCAATCTGATCGCGACGGGGATAAATTGGAGCAGTGTTTTATCGCTATCGAGTTTGAGCCCCCTGGAGCTAAGCCGCGCGCCTTCCCCTAGTTTTACGTTCTTTTACTTTATTCTCTGTTTTTATCTGACCATCGCGAACATTAAGCCATCGTTCAAACGGATCGTCGGCTTGAGCCTGCTCTGGGGCTTGAACCTCTATGTCTATGTCTTTAATTTTATTGTCGGCGCGATGTTCTGGCTTGCCTTTTTGTTCTATTCTTCCGTCTTGGTAAATAAAAAGATCGAGTGCCGCGATATCGCGATCAAAGTGGGCATCGCCGGTGCGCTCCTGGCGCTGATCGCCCTGCCGCTGGTCGGTAAGACACTGTTCTTCGCGACCCCCATTGACGCGCAGGTTCTTGATAAGATGGGGATGGTCACCAGATATCAAGGGCTGATCTATAGCCTGCAATATTTTATAAGTTATTTCGCGATCCCGGTCCTGGTCGTTTTAGCTGTCATCCGGATCTTTTCTTTCGATTATTATGAGCTGTTTTACAAATTTAGCCCCATCTTGATACTGCTGTTCATCGAATTCCTGATCCTGAACCTGCACATCTTGTTTGGCCGGTTCATGCAGCCGCATCTGTTTTCGACCCGCTTGGCGAATTATTTTTTCCATTATTTTTATTTTGTGCCGGTCATCTATTATCTGTCAAATCCGCCGAAAACGCTCTTTCATAATCCGCAAATTAATCAGAAAGTGGCGCAATGTTCCACTTTTATCCGCGAATATATCATCGAAAAGAGGATTTATTTCATCCCGGTCATTATTGCCTTTGTTTCCATGATCTCGTTAGTCTCGAGCGTGCGGAACTATGATAATTATCGGCAAAAGATTGAGCCACGGATGCCGGCCATCTCCGAAAGGCTGGCTCTCTTGACCGGGAAAGCCGCCGCGGGCGAGGTCGTGATCGCTGCCGACCCAGCGGTTAATATCCTGGTCCCGGCGATAACCAGGCAGGGTTCGCTTTGGGTGAACGCTTTCAATAATTATGAGTCGACCGACCGGATCGTCGAGCGCCTGGCTTTGTTTGCGCGACTCTATGGTTGGGACGAGGCTCGTTATCTTGAATTCATGATGCCGAGCAAAATAATGAAGAACATCTACACGGACCGCGATTTTATCTTTACCGACCAGGTCTATCGGCAGGGGTTCGGCTATTGGCTTGTCAATCACAATATGACGATGAACGCAGCCGAATTAAGGGCTTATAAAAATAGTATTGTCGGAAAATATAACGGCGTCGATATTAAAATGGGTCTGGAGAAATATCGCGTTAGATTTATTGGGTCCGCTGTCCCGCTGCGCCTCCCGGTCCGCAATAAGGTCGTTGCAATCAAGGATAAATATAAGGTCTACGAGGTTATCAGCGTACAATGAAAGCGGCAATTATCAAAGGATTAGGGGAGATGTCGGTCGAGACAATCGAGACCCCGCGCGTGAAGGACGGCACGGTCCTGATCAAGGTCAAGACCTGCGCCGTTTGCGGTTCGGATATCAGAATCTTTGAGAGCGGCAACGATCGGGTCAGGTATCCGGCGGTGATCGGCCATGAGATCGCCGGTGAGGTCGTTGCGGTCGGTGCCGGTGTTTCACAGTTTAAGCGGGGAGATCGTGTCGCCGTCGGGGCCGACGTCCCCTGCGGCGCTTGTGATTGGTGCCGCCATGATATGGGTAATTGTTGCGACGAGAATTACGCCATGGGCTATCAATTCGCCGGCGGTTACGCCGAATACTGTTTGTTGGAGCCGCTGGTGGTCAAGCACGGGCCGGTCGCGCTAATCCCGGACAGTGTTTCTGACGACGAAGCGGCGATCGCGGAACCGTTGGCCTGCTGCATTAATGGCCTGGAACGGGCCCAGATGCAGCCGGGGAAGACGGTCCTGATCATCGGTAGCGGCCCGATTGGGACGCTCCTGGTAGCTCTGGCGAAAGCTTATGGCGCGGCCTCCGTGGCGATCGCGGAAAGAAATCCGCAACGGCTGGATCTGGCGAAGGTTTACCAGCCTGATCAGCTAATCCTTTCTGTCCAGGAAGATCTTCGGGACCGGGTCCGGCAGCTGACTGCGGGGAAGGGGATGGACATAGTTATTACCGCTTGCGCGAATACTGACGCGCAGGAAGAGGCGTTAGGTCTGGTCGCCAAACGTGGCGTGATCAACTTTTTCGGCGGATTGCCCCGGGGGTCCCGCCAGATCAGAATTGATTCCAATCTCATCCATTATCGGGAATGCTACGTTACCGGGTCCCACGGTTCCGTTCCCCGTCAACATAAACTGGCGCTGGATCTGATCGCCGGCGGGAAGATTGACGTTAGAAAAATAATTAGCCATTCCTTCCCTCTGGAGCTGATCGCCGAAGGATTCAAAACGGTAAAAAACCTGGCGGGGATGAAAGTTGTGATCAAGCCCTAATAAGGAAGGGAAAATGAAGAAAGTGAAAATATCCGCTTCAATCATCTGTGCCGACTGGCTGAACATGGGCAAGTCGCTGACCGAATTGACAGCCGAGGGGATCGATTATATCCATTATGACATTATGGATGGATTTTTCGCGCCGACCTATACTATCGGGACCGATATTATCCGGCAGATCAGGGATAATACCCAGATCCCGTCGGATTTTCATCTGATGGTCGAAGAACCGGCCAGAATATTCCAGCGCTTTACGCCCAAGGCCGAGGATATTTTTTCCATCCACTACGAAGCTTGCCGTAATTTGCACCGGGACCTGATGGCCATCCGCAGTTTCGGTTGCAAGACGGGGGTCGTGCTTAACCCGGCGACGAACCTGGAAGCGCTTGATTACATTATTGATGACGTCGACATTATTACCATTATGACGGTGAACCCCGGTTATACGGGACAGAAACTGGTTCCGCAGACGATCCAAAAGATCAAACGGCTGAAAGATAAGATCGACACTTCCGGCTTGAATATCGAACTGGAAGTGGACGGGAATGTGAATGCCGAGAATATCCCCAAAATGGTTGGGGCAGGCGCGGATATCCTGGTCGGCGGCTCATCGGGGTTATTCATCAAGGATATGTCTCTGACCGAATCGGTCGCCCGGATGAAAACCTATATTGACGAGGGGCTGAAATTAAGAGGTCAGAATGGCTGACATCAAGCTGGGAATAAATACCGGGTTTGCGCTCAACCGCTATTCGGCGCCGGAAGACTGGACAAGAGTGGTCGGCCGGGAATTAGGCCTCAAATACGTGCAGTTGACAGCTGATCTTATCAATCCCTCTCTGCCGGATAAAATAGTCGCCAGTCAGATAAAAAAGATCCGTCACGAATGTCGGAAGAACAGCGTGGTGGTAGCTCACACCTTTACCGGCGCCTTTACTCGCGTCAATCACTTGGCCCATCCCGACGAAAAAATAGCGAAGTACTGGCTGGGGTGGTTCAAGCGGTTCGTCGATATCTCCGTAGCGCTGGAAGCGGAAAGCCTGGGAAGCCATTTTGGGATCTTCAGCGTGCCGACGATGGATAACGCCACCAGACGGCGGGAAGTATTTGCTCGTTGCGTGGAGCACTGGCAGTCGATCGCGGCCTACGCCAAAAAGCAGGGGTTAAAATACCTGACCTGGGAGCCGATGTCCATTCCGAGAGAAATGGGCGAGACGATTGCGGAAACGAGGCGGATCCAGCTGGCCGTGAACGATGGGTCAGCCTTGCCGATTAGACTGTGCCTGGACGTGGACCATGGGGATGTCGCCTCGCGCGATCCCCGGGATACCGATCCTTATGCCTGGATCGCCGAATTCGGCAGGGACGCGCCGTTGATCCACATCAAACAAAGCCTGATCGATAAAGGAGGGCACTGGCCGTTCCTTCCGGATAAGAATAAAGCGGGGAAGATCAAGCCGCAAAAAGTGCTCCGCGCCATCAATGATTCGGGAGCGCGCGACGTTTTGCTTTTGCTGGAGTTAAGTTTCCGGGAACGAGAGCCATATGAAAGCCGGGTGCTACGGGACTTGCGGACGTCGGTCAAGTACTGGCAGCCCTTTGTCGCGGTGAAATAACATGATAATCGTACGACACCAGATAAATACGGTCGCCGAACTCCAGGCGATCGGGCCGGAATTCGGGATCGAGATCGACATTCGAAATAACGACCGGAAGCTGATCCTGCACCATGATCCCTGGGGGGAAGGCGAAGAACTGGATGCCTTTCTTTCCCATTACCGGCATAAGCTGTTGATCCTGAACGTGAAAACAGAGGGGATCGAGGATCGTATCCTGGAACTGATCAAAAAGTATGAGATCAAGGATTACTTTTTCCTGGACGTGAGCTTTCCCTTTATCGTTAAGATGGCCGGGAAAGGTTTCGTTAAAAATGCCGTGCGGTTTTCGGAGTACGAATCACTGGAGACCTGTCTCGCGATGAAAGGGAAATGCGACTGGGTCTGGGTCGATTGTTTTTCCCGGCTACCGCTGACACCGGAAATTTACGTCCGCCTGAAGGAACATTTTAAGATCTGCCTAGTCTCTCCCGACCTGCTGGGCCGGCCGGCCCAGATCAAAGAATACCGGAAAATGATCGGCCAGATGGAGCTTGACGCCGTCTGCGCGGATGACTGGGAAGCGTGGCAATGAAGATCGTCATCCCCATGGCGGGTCATTCCCGGCGGTTCAAAGCGATCGGCTATAACGACCCCAAGCCGTTCATCATGATCGACGGGAAGATGATGATCGAATACGTCTGTCAGATGTTCTCGCCCAATGACGAATTTATTTTTGTCTGCAACGAGGAGCAATTGAAAAACGAACGACATTACGCCAGGTTAAGGACGGTCGTGCCGCATGGCCGTGTCATCGGGATCCCCGCGCACGAGCTGGGTCCGGTCTATTCCTCCCTAGCCGCGGATCCCTATCTTGCCACTGATGAAGAAGTCATTATTTCCTACTGTGATTTTTTTGTTCACTGGAATTACAAGGCCTTCCTGATGAAAGCGCAAAACTACGATGGAGGGATCCCGGTCTTCCGTGGCTTCCATCCCGCGTCTTACGGCGACACGAATTATTGCTATCTCCGGGGCAACGAGGGCGGCGAGTTGCTGGAATTGCGGGAGAAAAGATCGTTCACCGATAATCGCGTCCAGGAACATGCTTCGGTCGGGATCTACTATTTCGACCGCTGGTCGACCTATCAGCATTACGCGAACCTGATCATTAAGGGCGAGGAAAAGGTTGCCGGCGAATATTACGTCAGTCTGGTGTTCAATCCCATGGTCCGGGACGGGAAAAAGGTCTGTTTGCACGAAGTCGACAAGTTCATTTGCTGGGGAACGCCGGAAGACCTGGAACAATATCTATTCTGGTCTGGTTATTTCAAGGACCACGCGAACCGGATCATGAAATACGAGGTTGAAAATGCTTAACCTTATCCCGATGGCTGGCGGTGGCAAACGGTTCCAGGAAGTGGGGTTTCGGGGTCCGAAGCCGATGGTTCCGGTGCTGGGCCAGCCGATGGTCATAACTGCCAGTCGCTCGTTCCCCCGGGCCGACCGCTGGATATTTATCTGTAACAGCGAGCACCTGCAACGTTATCCGTTGAAACAGGTGCTACTCGATAATTTTTCCTCCACGGCGATGGAAGTCGGTATTATCACCGTCGATCAGATTACGCAGGGGCAGGCCTGTACCTGTCTTTTGGCTGAAGACCGGATGCGTCCGGACGAAGCGCTCTTTATTTCCTCCTGCGACTATCAGGTTGTTTACGATCACCCCGCGTACCAGCGCTTGCTCGATGATCCGACCGTTGATGTCATCATCTGGACATTTAAGAACCCGCTGGCGGTTAAGAAGAACCCGCTGGCCTACGCTTATTGCCGGGTCAAAGATGGCCGAGTTGTGGAGGTCGTAGAAAAAAAGACAGTTTCCGACCAGCCGGAAAAAGACCCGGCGGTGGTCGGTTCTTTTTATTTCCGGCGGTCAGAGGCTTTTCTGGCCGGCGCTAAAAAAATGATCGTCAAGAACATTAGGGTGAACAATGAATTCTATGTTGGAACGAGCATAAACCAGCTGATCGAAGACGGCAAGAAAGTCGTTGTGTTCGAAGTTGAGCGCTTCATTTCGTTCGGGACGCCTTTCGAACTGAAGCTTTTTCAATACTGGGAAGAATATTTCGATCGTTTGGAGGATTTCGATTATGCCGCTCAATATTCGAAATATGGGAAAGTAAAATGGTAGGGATCGAACTTTCCATAGTGCTACCCTGTTACAACGAAAGCCGAAATCTGCCGCTGATCCTGGACCGATTAAGAGCGTTCGCCGGCCGGTACGATTTTGAACTGATCTTGGTCGATAACGGTTCCACCGATGATTCCGCGGCGGTCTTGCGGGCGCTGTTGGCAAAAGAAGAGAACCGTTTTGCCCGGAGCGTCAGGATCGAGCGAAATATCGGGTACGGTCACGGGATCATGACGGGCCTTGACGCGGCGAACGGGAAAGTCCTGGCTTATTCGCACGCGGACATCCAAACTCCGCCCGAGGATGTTTTCCGGGCGTTCCAGCTGATGAAGGACAACCACTTGGCGCTGGACCGGGTCCTGATCAAGGGGTTACGCGTCAATCGGCGCGAGGACCAGCAAGTCCTGACCCGCGCCCTGGGGGAAATATCTTCGCTACTTTTAGGCTACGAGCTGGAGGATATCAACGGTCAGCCGAAATTATTCTCCCGGGGTTTCCTGGCCAGCCTGAAAGGCGCGCCGGTCGACTTTTCCTTTGATGTGTTTGTGATGTATAAAGCGAAGCAGCAGGGGTTGGCGATCAAAACCTTTCCGGTCGATTTTGGAACCAGACTCCACGGTGAATCAAAATGGGCAAATTCATTATTCTCGAAATATCGAACGATCTTTGGCTATTTGCGGAATATCTGCTTTTTAGCGCTACAGAACATCAAGGACCAGAATAATCCGTTCCAGCAATTTAGCAAATTCATTCTGGTCGGCGGGCTTAACACGGCGATAACTTACGCGGCCTTTTACGCTTTATACAAGTATTTCGCCTTTTATTATGTGCTGGCGTCTACGATCGGCTACTTAATGGGGATGGTGAGCGGTTTCTATTTCAACCGGCGCTGGACTTTCCGAGCCGATGGCGGGGGCGCGGCCGGCCAGCTGCTCAAATATTTTATTCTTAACCTCATTTCTTTGGGCACGAATGTGCTGGCGATCTACGCTTTGACCGAAAGCTTTTCCATTATCCCGGAAGTATCGCAGTTGATCGTGCTGGTTTTAACGACGCTCATCAATTATTCTGGGGCCAAATGGTGGGTATTTAAACGATGAAAAGAGATTATCCGGCGCTCGTTATTAACTGGATCGGGGCGAACCTCTTTTTCGTCGTTTTACTGGTGATCGCCGGGTTGTTATTGGGACTGAAGGATATTCTGACCCTGTTATTCTCCGGCTGGCCGCATTTATATCCAGTCTCGAATACCGATTGCCAGACCTGGGAATCGGTATATCTATATACTCCATGGGCGCGGCAGGTTTCGCTGGGCAATCTGTTCCCCGCGGATCCGTTCTTTTCTTTGCGCCAGAGCGTTTTTAGTTCGTCCCCATTTTTGACCATCTGGGTAATGGGTTTTTGCTTAAAAGTTATCTGTTTGGGCAATTTGGACCATTATATCCTGTTCATGAGGGCTGGCCTCCCGTTGTTTTCGATGTTTTTTCTTTATTTGATCGCGCGCCGGTGGCTGGACAGATATTTCAGCTCTATTTTGGTGTTTCTTGGAACAGTTGGGGCTGCGTTTCCTTTTCCTATTTTTGGCTGGGGGACGATTGGCAATATGCCTAAATTTATCAGCCAGGCGACAGTGCCATTGGAAATGACCAAAATACCCTATCCCAGCTTAAGTTTTGTTTTTTTTGCTTTGACTTTATGGATAACAATTCACCTGTTTTCCCAGCCGCTGAAAAAGAAGACCGCCTTGCTGGTAGGGATGTTATGGGGACTTAACATTTATGTTTATATCTTTAATTTTGTTTTTGGCGTGGTCTTTGCCGGTTTGCTTGTCAATCTCTTGGTGATCATGGGGGGAACTAAAAAAAGTTTAAAGAATTTGTTAGTTGAAGCTTTGGTCATGAATAGCCTGCTCTTGGCTTCCATATCAGCGGTCATTTTGCCTTTCTTATTCAGCCAATTTGTGTTTATTGACGAAATAGGCAAAGAATTTTCCATGAAAGTCGGCTGGGTCGGCAGGGAACGCGGCTTAATCTTAAGCCTGACGTGGGTTGTGTTCATGGCCCTAACGTATTTTGCCACCTTGATCGTTGCCTGGCTACGCGGCGTCAACCTGCGAGAGTTGATAGATAGAAGCAAGATTCTGGTCTTATTGTTGGTCACTTATTTGTTTACTGTAAATTTGCATTTACTGCTTGGTCGATTTGTCCAGCCTGATCATTTTTATATTAGAATTTATATGTATTTGCAGCACTTAAACTTAATTCCTCTTGTTTTGGCCGGTTGTGTTTTACCGGGAAAGAAACGGAATTATCTTTGCTTATTGATAAAAATTGTTCTTATTATTGGTTTAATTGGAGCAATATTTGTGACCATATTACAGAATATAGGATTGTATGATTATCAGATTGTACGGACTGCCCCAATTATGAAAGGCGTGGAAAGTCGATACTTAAGCTTAAGCAAATACGCTCGTTTAGATGAAACGATCGTTTCGAGCGATCTCGCGGTTAATTATATGATCCCGCTGGAAGGGAAAAACGCGACCCTTTTTATTCCGGGATTTATTGCCAGGAGAAGCTCGAATGATTTGGTAGAGAAAGTGGTCATGTATATTAAGATATTTGACTGGGACGAAAACAAACTGCTTCAATATATGAGTTCTAACGTGGATTTGAAGGAAGTCGGGGATAAAATGCATAAGCTTCCGAACGGCCAGGTTATTTACGACGACGCTCTTTTTAGCTTTCTTGGCTATTGGTTTGTTTATCACGGCGATTTTCGGGGTAATTACGAGAAACGGGCCGAATACCGCCAATACTTACTAAAAGTATTTAAAGAGTTTGACCTGGCAAGGGCTGCTCGGGAAAACAAGGTTATGGTTATACAATCCGATAGGGGGATAAACAAGAAATTAAGACCATACGTGGAAGCGGTGATGGATAGCGGCAAAGGTTATAAAGTCTACAGGATGAAATATAAATGAAAGCCTTAGTTTTAAGAGAAAATGGTTGTTTGGAACAGTCGGAGGTTGATTCTCCTCAAATAAGCAATGGCGAATGCTTGATCAAGGTTGAAGCGGCTGGAGTATGTTCGTCCGATATCGCGCGCGCGTTTTATGGCGGGGCCTATCGCACCCCGTTGATTATGGGGCATGAAATAGTGGGCACAATAAGGGAAATGGCGGCCGGAGTTAGAGACTTTCGGGTTGGTGATCGGGTCGCCGTTTATCCGATTTTGGCTTGTAATAATTGTTCTTATTGTCGGGACGGTAATTTTCAATTGTGCGTTAAATATGATTATTTTGGGTCGAGAAGGGACGGGGGCTTCGCCGAATATTTAGCGGTACCGGAAACGAATTTGGTGAAAATCCCGGATAATGTCGATTTTGATGCGGCCGTTTTAGTTGAACCGGCGGCGGTCGCCCTGCACGGGGTTAAAAAATTAGATATTCAAGGATCGGCTAAGGGGCTTGTTTTTGGCGCCGGTCCAATTGGCAATCTGGCTGGCCAGTGGTTGAAGTTTGCCGGTTGTGGCGAGGTTGATATCGTTGATCGGCACGCTAGTAAACTGAAAATCGCCGAAGAAAACGGTTTGCGGCCGGTTAAGTCAGAAACTAACGCTGTCGCCGAACTGTTATCCCTTAGCGATGGGGGTTATCGTTATATTGTCGAAGCGACCGGTTCCCCCCAATTGATCGAATTGGCCCTCAAGGTTGTTCGGCGGGAAGGCACGGTTTTATTGCTTGGCAACATTAGCGGAGAGTTAAAATTGCCGCAGGCATTAGTTTCCTCGTTATTGCGTAAGGAGATCAAGATCTTGGGGACTTGGAATTCAAGGATTGACGAATGGCCGGAGGTTTTGGCGGCTTTCGGGGGAACGGTGCGCGTGAATAATTTGCTTAGCCGCAAGGTTCCGCTGTCGAAAGGGGCGGCGACGCTTGCGGAAATGAAAGACGGTAAGTCCGGGAAAGCTAAAGATCCATTATTAAAGGTTATTTTAAAACCATGAAGACAATTCCCTACGCGACTCAGTGGATCGACGAAGAAGATATTCAAGCGGTTGCGGCGGCTCTCCGCTCCAGCCATTTGACGCAAGGGCCGCTTGTCGATCAATTTGAGGCCGCTGTCGCCGCTTATTGCGGCGCTAAATACGCGGTCGCGTTTAACTCCGGGACTTCCGCCTTGCACGGAGCTTGTTTTGCCGCAGGGCTTATAGCTGGGGATGAGGCGATAACTTCTCCGATCACGTTTGTCGCTTCCGCCAACGCCATCCTTTATTGCGGCGCTAAACCGGTCTTTGCCGATATTGATCCCCAGACCATAAATCTTGACCCGGCCGCCGTTGCCGTTCGGCTGACCGCTAAGACCAAAGTTTTGCTCCCGGTCCATTTTGCCGGTCAACCCTGCGACCTGGTGGCGCTTTCTAAGCTGGCTAAAGAACGGAATTTAATAGTGATCGAAGATGCTTGTCACGCTTTGGGCGCCGATTATCAGGGGGAAAAGATCGGTGCCGGTCAGTATTCGGACATGACCATCCTTAGCTTTCATGCGGTCAAACATATCACCACCGGCGAGGGGGGGATGGTTTTGACTAACAATAAGGAGTTCGCGCAGAAACTAAAAACTTTCCGTACCCATGGCATTACTCGCGATCCGCAACTTCTCGCCGAAAAAGATCCAGGCCCTTGGGTTTATGAAATGCAGGCACTCGGCTTTAACTATCGGCTGACTGATTTTCAGTCGGCGCTGGGGATCAGCCAATTGAAAAAGCTCGACCAATTTGTCGCTCGGCGGCGGGAGATCGTCGCCCGTTATCAGGCTGCGTTTAAAATTATTCCCGGCTTGGCGACTATTCAGGAAAAGCCCGGTTGTCGTTCGGCCTGGCATATTTATCCGGTCATGGTCAAGGGGGATCGGCGCGAACGTTTCGATTCCCTCCGTAAAGTCGGGATTGGGGTGAACGTTCATTACATACCGGTCTACCGCCAGCCTTATTACCGGAAACTGGGATATGCGCAAAATGAATGCCCGCAGGCGGAAAATTATTATGAGTCGGCGATCACGCTGCCGCTTTATCCCCGCCTGAAGGACGAGGAAGTTGACTATGTGATCAGCAAAGTCAAAGAGGTCATGGCAAAATGAACAAGATCGCGCTTGGAACTGCCCAATTCGGAATGGATTACGGCATAAACAATCTTCGAGGGAAAATCCCGTCAAAGGAAGCGTTTGCTATCCTTGATGAAGCGGCGCGGAGCGGCATTGACACGCTTGATACTGCGACTGCTTACGGCGAGAGCGAAAATATTCTGGGCGAATTCCTAAAGCTGAATAAAAATAAATACCGGGTAGTTTCCAAGTTGCCCGGAGAGCTATTGACGGACCTTAAAGAAATAGTCAATGCCTCGCTTGAAAAACTTAATATCGGCTCTTTTTACGGATATCTTTTCCATAATATTAATACTTACAAAGAAGCGCCCCTGCGCCTGGAATTGCTTAAGGAGCTGAAAAAAGAAGGGAAAATCAATAAAATTGGCTTTTCCCTTTATTATCCGGCCGACCTGGACCTTATCTTGGATAACGATTTGGAATGTGATCTTGTTCAGGTCCCATACAGTGTTTTTGACCGGAGGTTCGAGCCCTATTTCCGGAGGTTGAAAGACCGCCAGATCGAACTCCATGTCCGGTCGGTCTTCCTTCAGGGCTTGCTTTTTAAGCCGGCCAGCGAACTTGGCGGTTATTTTTTGCCGGTTAAAGGTAAAATTGCCGCGCTCCGACGGTTGGCGGAGGAATCCAGTATCCCACTGCCTTCAATGTTGCTTAATTTTGCGCTGGCCAACAGTTCGGTTGACCGGGTAGTCGTCGGAGTTGACGGGCTGGACAATCTTAGAGAACTGGTTGCTTCCGCCCGATATCTGAATGAATTTTCTAGGATAAAGGACCGGCTGGACGGGCTGAAAGAGGACGACGAAAAAATCCTCCTTCCCTTCAACTGGAAAGCGGCGGTGGCAGGCTGATGAAAGTATTTTTTCGCGTCGATGCATCAAAGAATATTGGGATTGGGCATTTAATGCGATGCCTGACGCTCGCGACGGCGCTGGTTGAAAAAGGGGTGAAAGTTTCGTTTATTTGCCGCGAGCTTCAGGGGGAGGTGCATGGAGTAGTCGAGAGCAAAGGAATAAAAGTTCATAAGTTGCCCGGCAAATCTGCCGGGGCTTTGGCAGCGGGCGGCGAAGAAACAAAAAATATTATGTCGAATGAAACATCCGGACCGGATTGGCTGGTTGTGGATAATTATGCCTTAGATGAAAATTGGGAGTCGCAAATGAGGCCTTATGTAAAAAACATTATGGTTATCGATGATTTGGCTGATCGCTCGCATAATTGCGATGTTTTATTGGACCAAAACTACTTCGAGAATCTGGAAAATCGCTATGATGGCTTAGTCCCGGTTGGTTGCGCTAAATATCTGGGGCCGAAATACGCGCTACTGAGAAAAGAATTTTTGGCGGTAGAAAGAAAATCGCCCGGGCAAAGCGACCTGGTGGGACGGGTTTTGATCTCATTCGGCGGCGCCGATCCCACTAACGAAACGGTAAAATCGCTTAATGCGCTTATGAAACTGGAAGGATTTAGCCCGGCGATCGATGTGGTAATTGGCGTTTTGAACCCTAATAAAAAGGCGATTGAGCAACTTTGCGCTAACTTTCCAGGTGCGGTCGTGCATTATCAGGTAAACAATATTGCGCAAATAATGGCAAAGGCTGATATCGCGATCGGTAGCGGCGGGGCGACAACCTGGGAGAGATGCTACCTGGGTTTGCCGACGATCACTTTAGTTTTGGCTGAGAATCAAGCCAAGATCGCGACCGACCTTGCCGCGCAAAATGTTATTGTAAATATGGGATGGCATGCCAATGTAACAAGCGACGGCTTGGCACTGGCAATAAAAAATTTAGTTTCTGATTCAGGAAAACGGCGGAAGATGAGCGCCAAAGGACGTCTGCTGGTGGATGGGAAAGGGGTCGAAAGAATGATTTCCGTGATGCTGGAGAGGCGGTAGGAATGATCGGAATAATAATACAGGCCAGAATGGGTTCGACAAGATTGCAGGGCAAGGTGATGAAAGAGGTCCTTGGCCGGCCATTGCTCGAATTATTAATTGAACGATTGAAAAATTGCCAACTGGTTGATGAAATCGTAGTGGCCACTACGACCAAGGCCGCCGACGATGTTATTGAGGCTTTGGCGCGGAAATTGTCTGTCAAAGTCATGCGCGGCAGCGAAGACGATGTTTTGGACAGATATTTTCAAGCGGCTAAAAAGTTTGCGCTTGATCATATCGTGAGAATTACAGCGGACTGTCCTTTGAGCGACCCGGAAATTGTCGATAAAATGATAAAATATTATATAGACAGTTATTTTAAATATGACTATTTGTGCAACACGATAAAGCCGACTTTTCCCGACGGGATGGATGTTGAAATCTTTAGTTTTGAGGTTTTAGAAAAGATACATAGGCTTTCCCAGAAAAAATATTTGCGCGAGCATGTTTGTGGCTACATTATAGAGAACCCGGATCAATTTCGTATAAAAAACTATGCAAATGATAATGATTTGTCAGCGATTCGTCTTACGGTGGACACTCCGGAAGATTTTGAATTAATAAGGGTAATATTTGAAAGATTGTATCCTTCAAAGGGGATCTTTCATTTCGATGACATATTGGAGCTTATTAGGGAAAACCCGGAATTATCAAAGATGAATAGCCGCGACGGAAGGAACGAAGGTTTTTTGCTTTCTTTGGAAAAAGAAGGGTATGATGAGGCTGAAAGAGCCGCGATAAAAAAGATTATTGTTGATAAGGAGAAGATCTATGGGATATGAGAAGTCGCTAAAGTTATACGATGAGGCAATAAACCTAATACCGTCGGCTACTCAAACCTTTAGTAAAGGTGCCCGGCAGTATCCTTTTGGCGCTGCCCCGATATTTTTAGCGAAGGGGAAAGGCAGCCATGTCTGGGACGTAGATGGGAATGAGTTTATCGATTACCCGATGGCGTTGGGTGCGATTATCCTCGGTCATTCATATCCTTCCGTAAATCGGGCGATAATGCAGCAGCTTGAGAAAGGCATCGTTTATTCCTTGCCGCATCCGTTGGAAGTAGAGCTGGCTGAGATTCTTGTTGAAATAATCCCTTGCGCGGAAATGGTAAGATTTGGCAAAAACGGTTCGGACGCGACCGCCGGCGCGGTCAGGACGGCCAGGGCTTATACTGGAAGGGATAAGGTCGCCTGTTGCGGTTATCATGGCTGGCAAGATTGGTATATCGGAACAACGACCAGAAACGCTGGCGTACCGGGGGCGGTACAGGACCTGACCCTGACATTTACATATAACGATATCGATAGTTTAAAAAAAGTGTTTGATGAAAACAAGGGCCAGATCGCCGCGGTGATAATGGAACCGGTAGGGATTGTTGAGCCAAAGAACAGATTTCTTCAGCAAGTGAAGGAACTTGCCCATAAAAATGGCGCTTTGTTAATCTTTGACGAAGTGGTCACCGGTTTCCGTATGGGCCTTGGCGGAGCGCAACAATATTTCAATGTCATTCCCGACATGGCCTGCATCGGGAAGGCGATGGCCAACGGTTTGCCGATTTCCTGCGTGGTAGGCAGAAAAGAAATAATGGAGACGTTTGATGAAGTCTTCTTCTCTTTTACGTTTGGCGGAGAGTGCCTGTCATTAGCGGCAGCCATCGCGACGATCTCTGAAATGATGAAAAAGAATGTTATAAAAAAAATCTGGGCTAACGGCAAGAAATTGCAGGAAGGTTACAATTGTCTGGCGCAGGAAATGAACTTAGGCCATATTACGCAATGTGCCGGACTGCCGCCGCATACGGTCATAACTTACGATAATTTGGGAGAGATCGACCCGTTATTAATTAGAACATTGTTTCAACAGGAAGCGATCAAAAGAGGCGTTCTGGCGATTGGCGTTCATAATGTGTGCTATTCGCATTCTTCAGAAGATATTGACAAGACATTGAAAGCGTATCGGGGAACGCTTCAGGTCATTAATGAGGCGCTTGCTGACGGAGACATTAAACGATTTTTAAAAGGAAAGGTCGTTCGGCCAGTATTCCGCAAACCATGAGGAGGGGGAGATGATTTATCAGATATATCTGCCAAAATTTGGAGCAAATATCGAATCGGGGACAATTACCGAATGGTTGAAAAAAGAAAATGAACCGGTGACCAAGGGGGAAACCCTCGCGTTGATCGAAACCTCAAAAGCTATCTTTGAGCTTGAAGCGGAGGAGTCCGGGGTATTGAAAAAAGTTTTGGCAAACGCAGGGCAAGAAGTGGCCTTTAATCAGACGATCGGCATCATAGCCGGACCCGATGAGGATATAACCGCGGTTCTTGCCGAAATTAAATCAACAAAAACCGATAAATCGGCGGAATTTGTCAAGGAAATGGACAAAGGCGTTTTTGACGTGAAACAGGAAGGGCCAGTGAATAACAGGAAAATGACCCCGGCCGCCCGCCGGCTGGTCAGGGAGAAAAAAATAAGCGAAGACGTTTTAAACGCCATTGAAAAAGAAGTGATCGAAGAAAAAGATCTTTTGTCTTTAATTGATGCGGGGCAAATTTATATTTACGGGGCCTCGACCGGATGCAAACAGATTATGGAAATATTAAAAAGCAATCATAAATATAAAATCCTTGGAATAATTGATGATAACAAGGAATTCCATGACCGGACCGTGGAAGCTTATAAAGTGTTGGGCGGGTTTGAATGGTTAAAAAGAAGATACGAAGAAAATCCTGATTTTGGAGTAATGATCGCTTCTCACTCCACCAACCGGGAAAAGATCTATAATAAAATCAAAGAAAATATGCCGGGGATCAAACTGCCGCCGATCATCGACGAAAGAGCGATCATCATGTCTGGCGTAAGAGTGGGAGAAAGCAGTTTGATTGAAGCGGGCGTTATTCTGGGCCAGGAAGTGGAGATTGGAAAGAACGTCATCTTGAATTTGGGAGTTAAAATATCCCATAACAGCGTGGTCGGCGACCATTCTCATGTTGCGTTGGGGGTCAGTATGTCGGCGGCGGTGGTAGTGGGAAAAAACGTCTTTATCGGTGCGGGTGCGGCGATAAACCCGGCGGTTACGATCGGGGAAAATTCTATGATCTCCCCGGCGACCGCGGTTCTGCATGATATTCCTGAAAACGTCATTGTCAACGGTGTCCCAGGCAAGATTGTGGGGGAAAGCAAGCGTGGCAAACAATAACCTTGAGCAATTAATTGAATTTTACAAATTGATGCTCAAGATCCGCCTTTTTGAGGAGAAAATCGATTGGCTGTTCTCCCGGGGGATGCTTGGTGGCACCAGCCATATGTGCATTGGGCAGGAGGCGGTGGCAGTGGGGATCTCGGCTAATTTGAATCAAGATGACTATGTGATCAGTTCCCATCGGGGTCACGGCCATTTGATAGCCAAAGGGGGAGAGATTAGAAAGATATTTGCGGAATTGATGGGTAAAATCGACGGCTATTGCTATGGGAAGGGTGGGACCCAGCATCTTTGCGCGAAAGAGATTGGTTTTTATGGGACAAATGGGATCGTCGGCGGCGGCATACCTGTTGCTACCGGGATCGCGCTGTCGATAAAACTTCGAAAGACCAGGCAGGTCGCAGTCGTATTTTTTGGGGATGGGGCGACTAACCAAGGGACATTCCATGAATCGCTGAACATCGCTTCGATCTGGAATTTGCCGATCTTATTTGTTTGCGAGAACAATCTTTATGGCATGTCCGCGCCGGTTGGCAAAATGACCAATATAGACGATCTCGCGCAGCGAGCCGATGCTTATAATATTAAAAATTACATTGTGGATGGCATGGATGTAAGCGGGGTCTTTGATGTTTCTAACGAGGCCATAAGCTATATCAGGGACCGGCAACAGCCTTGTTTTATTGAAGCGAAAACATACAGACATTGCGGGCATTCGAAAAGCGATCCCAAGGTTTACCGGACAAAAGACGAAGAAAAGTGCTGGTTGGAAAAGGATTGTATCGGTTCTTTAAAAAAACGATTGGCAGTTGCTGGCTTTGATGTTGAAAAAATGGATAAAATAAAGGGTGATATCGAACGTGAGGTCGGGGACGCTCTGAAATTTAGCGAAAAAAGCGAATTTACGCCGCAACATTTTGCGCTGGAAGGGGTTTACAAAGATGGCTAGGATTATTTCATATCGTGAGGCAATCCGGGAAGCAATTGCCGAAGAAATGAGCGCGAATGAAAAAGTTATCTTTCTGGGGGAAGATATTGGCGCCTATGGCGGGGCGTTTGGCGTCAGCAAAGGGTTGCTTGACCAGTTTGGTGACGCCCGGGTTATTGAGACTCCGATTTCCGAAAACAGTTTTGTCGGCATCGCGGTGGGCGCCGCGATGACTGGCTTTTACCCTATTGTAGAAATTATGTTTATGGATTTTATTACTCTGGCTATGGACCAAATTGTTAATCATGCCGCTAAGATCCATTATATGTATGGTGGGCAGATCAATGTCCCGCTGACCGTCCGAGTTCCGTCCGGGGCAGGAAAAGGCTATGGGGCGAGCCACTCGCAAAGCCTGGAAAGCTGGTTTGTCAATGCTCCAGGATTGAAAGTGATCGCGCCGTCAAACCCCTATAGCGCCAAAGGGTTGTTGAAGAGCGCGATTAACGATCCTAACCCGGTCATTTTTGTCGAAAATAAAATGCTTTATGACCTTAAACAGGAAGTTCCGGAAGAGCCGTACTATTTGGAGATCGGGAAGGCGGAAAAGGTCCTTGCGGGGACCGATATTTCGCTCATTTCATACGGCCGGGCTCTGCATCTTTCTTTGGAAGCGGCCAAAATAGCTAAAGAATCGGGGATTTCCGTCGAATTGATCGATCTCGCGACGTTAAAACCGTTGGATGTCGACACAATATTAAGCTCCGTAAAAAAGACTGGGAAAGCGGTCATAGTTGAGGAAGGGTATAAAACTTCGGGGATAGGAGCGGAAATTGCTGCTATCATAGCGGAAGAGTGCCTGGAGTATCTGAATGGGAAAGTGGTTAGAATCGCGGCGGAAGACTGCCCGATCCCTTCATCGATAGCGCTGGAGAAAGCGGTGCTACCGAGTGTCGATAAAATTGTGGAAGCAATAAGAAAGGCTTGTTTTAGTTATGAATAAAGAAAAGATCATACTTACCGCGCATCAACCGGTATATTTGCCATGGTTGGGTTTATTCCATAAGATTTCCCTGGCGGACATATTCGTTTACTTCGACGACGTTCAATACCAGACCAAAGATTGGAACAATCGGAATAAAATCAAAACTAACCAGGGAGATATCTGGTTGACCGTTCCGGTGTTAAACAAGGACCATTACCAATTGAAGCTGAAGGACGTCATGATTAACAACGAGTTGCCGTGGGCAAGAAAACATTTCAAATCCATATATCTTACGCATAAAAAAGCCAAATATTTCGATAAATATATCGGCTTTTTTGAAGATACCTATAATAAAAAATGGGATAAATTATCCGATTTAAACGAACATTTGTTAAAAAACATCATGAAATTCCTGGGCATTGAAGTCAAGTTTTTTAAGCTTTCCGAATATGGCTTTACTTCCAGCAAATCGGAACTGGTCCTCGAAATGTGCCAAAAAATGGGAGCGGATTTATACATCTTTGGGATCCAGGGAAAGAACTACGCGGACCTGGAGGCGTTTAAAAAAGCCGGGATAAACGTTTATTTCCAGGATTACCAGCATCCGGTTTACGACCAGCTTCACGGGAAAGAGTTCAGCCCGTTCCTCTCAATTATAGATTTGCTCTTTAACCACGGGGAAGATAGTTTGCGAATAGTTCAATCGGGGAACATAACTAAAGGGGAATTGTTAAAAAGTATCGTATGAACATAGAAAACGAGAAAGACATAAAAATAAAAATCGGCCGTAAAGAGATCGGGACCGGAGCGCCTTGCTATATTATTTCTGAAATAGGAAATAATCATGGGGCGAACCTTGAAACGGCCAAAAAAATGATCAAAGCTTCTTTCGCAACGGGTGCGGACGCGGTTAAGTTCCAAACTTTTAAGGCATTGGATATAGTCAATCCAAACGTTCCCGCGAATGCTTACTCCGGCTGGAATGTATCCGATAAATTCGATTACTGGTACCAGTTTGTCGAAACACTGGAAATGCCTTATGAATGGTATGATGAATTAATCGGTTACACAAGGAGCCTGGGCCTGGCCTTTATATCCACTCCGGCCAGTATGGAAGCGGCCTTGTTCCTGGCCGAAAAAAAAGTTGACGCCATAAAAATCGCCTCCATGGACCTGAATAATCTTCCGTTTTTGCGGGAAATTGACAAGCTTGGCTTGCCGGTCATTCTTTCAACCGGCATGTCCCGGCTGGAAGAGATCGAAGAGGCTGTTCAATCGTTTAAAAAAGCCCCGCTAGCCTTACTCCATTGCGTATCGAATTATCCTTTAAAGCCTGAAGAGGCCAATCTTTTAAACATTAAAATGTTAAGGGACCATTTTTCACGGCCTGTTGGCTTTTCAAACCATGCTCTGGGTTACGACCTTGATCTGGTCGCTATAGGTCTAGGCGCCTGTATCATTGAAAAACATTTTACCCTTGATCGAAATGATCCCAAGCCCGCCGAGCATCATTTTTCCATGCTACCGGAAGAGATGAAGGAAATGGTTTTGAAAATACGAGTTATTGAAAAAGCCTTGGGGAGCCGAAACAGGGAAGTAAGCGGGAAAGAGCTAAAAAACCGGGAACTGATAAGAAGAAGCATTACCGTATTGGAAGACATTAAAAAGGGGGACATTATTAAAAGCGAATCCCTAGGATTTATCCGGCCCGGTACGGGGATCGAACCGAAGAATATAAATAAAATAATTGGAAAGAAGGCGCGGAGAGCAATGAATGCCTATGACTTGGTGAAATGGGAAGATTTGGAATAAAGAGGACGATAAAAATGGATAGAATAAAATTGAGAAAAGTGAAAATGTCCGACGCCGCCGATTTGTTCCGCTGGCGGAATGACCCGGAAACGCGAAAGGTTAATTTTCAATCAGCTCCGGTAAAATATAAGGGTCATCTGAAATGGTTGGCCTCCTCCCTGACCAGCCGCGACCGTCTTCTTTTTATGGCGGAAGATAGCAACGGGGAAGTTATCGGGCATGTAAGGTTGGACCGCTTGGGCAAGGGGATTGGGGAATTTGGGGTGCTTGTTGTACCCGAAAAAAGAGGCCGGGGCTATGGCCCGGTCCTTATAAAGAAGGCGTTGTCAATGAGGCGGTTTCCCATATATTTGGCCAGGGTTAAGCAGGATAATCCCGTTTCTTTAAAAACTTTTATCCGGGCCGGTTTTGTACACGTTTTTGATTACGAAAGCCGGGGAAACGGACGGATCTCCCTGCTTATATATAAAGGAAAACTATAATATGCATGAAAAAATACTGATTGTTGCTGCGCACCCCGATGACGAAGTGTTTGGTTGCGGCGGGACGATCGCCAAACTGGTGAAGGAAGATCGGGCCGAGGTTTATTTGCTCGTCTTGGGAGACGGTGTTACCTCCAGATCGTATTACCCTGGGATTTCAAATGTAAAAGAACGTAAGCTCTCCTCCGCCAAAATAGTGCGTCGGCAGAAAGAAATGAGGCGCGCGGCCGGAATATTGGGGATCAAACCCGATCGGATAAAGTATTGCGGGTATCCAGACCAGCGGTTTGACGCTGTCTCGATTTTAGCTCTCATCAAGGAGATTGAGCAGGTAAAGAATGATTTTGCGCCGGAAAAAGTCTTTACCCACCATTGGGGAGATTTGAACCGGGACCACCGGATTGCCTATGAAGCGACTATTACCGCCTTCAGGCCGAAGTTTGGCGACAAGAAGAAGGCGGAAATATTATGTTATGAAATCCCGGGGAATATGGATATTCTCCAGCCTTTATCGACTAACCGGTTTAGGCCCGATGTGTTGGTCGATATTACCGGTACGATCGGAAAAAAGATTGAGGCCGTGAAAGCCTATGAGAGCGAATGGAATGATGCGGGCCCATTATCGGTAGAAGGCCTGATTAGTAATGCAAAAAAAAGAGCCGGAAAAGGAAAAAATAAAATGGTCGAATCGTTTGTCAGGCAGAATATTAGTGCGGGACAACGATCGAATGGAGGAGTTTATGAACAATAATTTTGCCCCAGCGGTGTTTTTAACGGGGGAGCTGGTATATTTGAGGACCCCGGACATTGAAAAGGACGTTATCAGTGGCAAATGGTACACTTGGTTTAACGATAAAGCGACGACAAAATATTTGGGCCAGGGGATCTATCCAAATACGATCGAAAAACAAGTGGATTTTGTCAATTCATTGAAAAATGATAAAACAAAAATATTATTGAGCATTATTGATAAAGCGAGCGATAGCCACGTCGGCGTCATTTCATTCAATGATATTGATTTTGTTAATCGAAAAGCTTCGATCTCGATCGTGGTGGGAGAAAAGAAATATGCGCCGGGTGTGCCTTTGGAGGCAATGGCTTTAATGATTGAGCATGGGTTCGATCGGTTGAACTTAAATAAGATTTGGGCGGGCCAAGTTGTTGATTTGTGGAAATGGGTCAATCAATTGGAGCTTATTGGTTTTCGTATCGAAGGTTACAATGAATCTTCGTTTATCAGGGACGGGAAAATTCAAGATACGGTTTGGACGGGAGTGACGGCCGACCGGTTTTATGAAATCAAGGGAAAACGCGGCGGGAAGCTTTGTCCCGATAGCATAGGAGAATTGATGAAGAAAAGAAGCAAAGAAGATAAGGCAGCCAAAATAAAAAAATATATTGATAGTTTGTATGAGCAACAGCCATGCTAGGCCGAAAACGTCCTGAAAATAATTGTGAGATTTATTTGGTTATCGGTCAGGGTACGGGTAAATAAATAATGGCAATTAGCGAAAAGAACATAAAGAATATTCTTATTTATGCCGCGCCGAATTTTGTCGGGTATCTGATCTCTGTGTTTACCATGCCGATCATGACCCGGCTCCTGATACCGTCCGATTACGGGATCATCGCCATGGCCGGGATCTTTCCTGCCATTGCCCTTGGGGTGCTGACTTTTGGCTTGTCGAGTGCTACACAGAGGTATTATTTTGAATACTATAAGGACAAGAAAAAACTTGACGCGCTGGTGATCTCAGCCCAGATCTGTCTTTTTGTCATGTTCGCGTTTTCAATTGTTCCGATCTATCTGTTCAAGGATTTTATCGCTGAACGGATCATTGGCAGTCCCGTTTACGGCACTGCCCAGTTCGTCTGTTATTTGGCGACATTTTTGGCTTACATGAATAACTTTTACCTGCTACTTTATCAGAACATGCAACGTGCCAAGGAATATGCCATGTATATTCTTATGCAAATGTTGATCACTTCTTTTGCAGGCTTGATCTATATCTGGTTTTTTAAAATGTCCTACATGGGGCCGCTCTATGGCTCTCTGACCGCTTCGGTCTTGGTTTTCCTGACCCTGTTATTCCGGTTCAATCGCGAATATGTTTTTAGATATGATTTCGGGTTGTTATGGGAAAGCATTAAATACGGCTTGCAACTCGTTCCACAATCGTTTACCGGGTTGATCTCCCGTTTTTTTGATAAATACATGCTAAGCAGTTTGCTGTCTCTTTCCGCTGTTGGTATTTACAATATCGGTCAGAATATCGGTCAGCTTTTATTTACTTTAATGGTGGCGGTCTGGAATTCATTCCAGCCGGTGTTTTTTAAGGAGGTATTTGATAACGGGCCCGGCGCCGCCCGGTCGGTCGGCAGGATGGTCACGGTGTTTTCTTATCTCACTTTGGCCCCGATCGTGCTGGCGGTCCTTTTTGCAAAAGAGATCATATTTATCATGGCTCCCCCGAGTTATTCCCACGCTGTCCCGGTGATCATTATTATCGCCTGTGCTTATGCGACCAATGTTTTCGGTTGTTTTGTCGGACTGCAATATGTTTATACCAAAAAGACCTTCCTGCTCTTTCCTCTCTCCATTTTTGGGACGATTGCTAATGTCGGCTTTAACCTTATCTTGATCCCGAAGTACGGACTGGCGGGTGGGGCGGCGTCGACCTTCTTGAGCTTTTTGTTTATTAATGGAGTTACAACCTACGTAGGCCAGAGATTGTATAAGTTCGAGTACGAATGGTTGTTATTATTGCTGATGTATTTTAATGTTTTCGTCCCTGCGGGTCTGTTGCTTTATCTGCCGAAGATCAATTGTCCGCTTCAAGTGATTTATTTGATCAAGCTTGTGTTTCTAGCATTGTTTGTTTTTATCGGCCACCGGAGCAATATCCTGACCAGAAGCAAATTTGATATGCTCATGAATATGTTTCTAAAAAAAAGGAACCCAAAACTTGCGATTAAGATGCCGAACCGGTGTAATTCATGTGGACCGGATAATTTTGAGCTAGAATGACTGATAAAGAGAGGAGACGAAAATGGTTACAAAAAGGATGCTTAAATTAGCGGGGGTTTACAGTATGTATGAAGGGTTGTGTGTTTTTCGCAAGAAGTTAATTGAGGTTATGCGAAATAATAGTTATTTGAAGTATCAATATTTCAGAATGGCTTCTTTCTTGGCAACTAACGGCATAGGGCCACCTCTGGCCTCTCCCGCTTTTGAAAGTTGTTCCCGCTGGCAGAAACAAGGCACAAAAGGGAGTAACGACCATCCGGAAACTTATATTGAAGAAAATAATTCCACGATTGAATTGTTTAAAGAAGTACTTCCCTACCTTGATAAAAACAGCCGGATCCTGGAAATCGGCTGTAATGTCGGACGATCATTGAATTATTTATACAAGCTTGGATATAGAGACCTTACCGGCATTGAGATCGGCGAAGAAGCAGTCAAACTAGCCCGGGTAGCTTTTCCTGATATGGCGCAACAGAGTAAATTAATCGTAGGGAATGCCCCGCTGGAACTGCGCAAATTTCCGTCACGACAATTCGATCTGGTTTTTTGCCATTCCGTACTGGTTAATATCCATCCCAGATATAACTATGTATTCAGGGAAATGGCGAGAGTTAGTCGCAAGTTCGTGCTGACGCTTGAAAATGAAGGAAGTTTCCTGGCCTATCCGCGAGATTTCCAAAAATTGTTCGAGAGAGTCGGTTTGAAAATGGTAGCAAGCAAAATATTCACCGGGGTCTGCGAACGGTTTCCCGTTCCTTATAGGCAAGAGGATGCTCTTGCCAACAATACCATTCGCCTCTTTGTAAAGGATGAGACAAGGGGCTAGATGATCGAAAGCGTAGCTAAAGGGGTTTGTTTAAATCAAATAAAAGGAGTGATCGAATTGGATACTAGACAATATTTTGAGGGGTTTAACGAATCATTAAAGGAGTATTTGGAAGATAAGGAAAATATCAGGGATCTTTTAGCGGCCATAGAAATGATCAAAAGCACGAAAAAACGCGGGAAAAAAATAATCCTGGTCGGGAACGGTGGTTCCTCGGCAATCGCTGAGCACATGGCGATCGACCTGACCAAGAATGCCGGGCTCCGGGCGATGGCGATAAGCGGCACGCCCCAATTAACGACATTCGCAAATGATTATGGCTACGACAAAGTGTACAGCAAAGGGATCGAAGCCTTTGCTGACAAAGGAGATGTGTTGATTGCGATTAGCAGCGGAGGGACCTCCAAGAATATTTTAAATGCTGTTGCAGCGGCCAGGAAAATCGGGTGCGAAGTGATCACTTTTTCGGCTTTTGAAAAAAATAATCCTTTGAGAAAAAAAGGCAATATCAATATTTACCTGAACAGCAAGGCTTACGGTTATGTGGAAATAATCCATAATTTGTTGATCCATTATATTAACGATCAGATCATTGGCGCGGCGGTCTACAAGTTCAGATAAGGAGAAAAAAATGAAATTTGGCTTGCTGGGTTACGGCGTGATGGGAAAGATCCGTCATGAGGTGATTGATTGTATCCCCGGTCATTCGGTCGCAAAGGTTTACGACCCTTGCGGTCAAATCCGGCTTAATGGGGTTGAGGTCGTGGAAGATTACCGGGAAATACTTGATGATGACAAGATTGGCGGTGTATTCATCTGTGTTCCCAATTATTTAATTGCCAAATACGTAATCGAATCGTTGCGTAGGGGCAAGCATGTTTTTTGTGAAAAGCCTCCGGGAATCAGCGCGGCGGAAGTAATGGAGATGATCAAAGAAGAGAAAAAACATCCGAAGTTGAAATTGATGTTCGGATTTAATCACCGGCATCATGAAAGTATCATACGATCCAAGGAATTGATTGATTCCGGAAAATATGGCAAGTTGCTTTGGATGAGGGGTCGCTACGGAAAAAGTGTTCCGCCCAATTTTCAGGATAACTGGAGATCAAAAAAGAATTTATCTGGCGGTGGCATCTTTCTTGACCAGGGGATCCATATGCTCGATCTATTCTTGATGATGTGCGGTGATTTTCAAGAAGTGAAAGCTTTTGTTTCTAATCTTTATTGGAAAGCGGATATCGAAGACAACGTTTTTGCGTTGTTCAAAAACCATAAGGGGCAGGTCGCTTCGCTTCACTCAACCATGACCCAGTGGCGACACCTGTTTTCTCTTGAAATGTTTTTGCAAAAAGGATATTTAACAGTCAATGGTCTTATAACCTCTTCCGGGTCTTATGGGGAAGAACAATTAACGATCGCGGAGAACCGGACCGCGCCGCCAGCCGCCACCTGGACCGAAGAAGAGAAGTTTGTCTATAGAATAAATTCTTCCTGGGAAAAGGAAGTAAAGATATTTTTGGATTCGATTGAGAACGACAAAGAAGTCCCGGTAGCGAATACGCAAGACGCGCTCAAACTGATGAAATTGGTGGATGCGGTTTATGCACAAAAATAAATTGAATTTTAAAGGGAAAAAGGCGATCGTAACCGGTGGGACCAGGGGGATCGGAAAAGGGATTGCCGACTTATTGTCCGATTTGGGCGGAGAAGTGGTGGCTACAGGCACGGCTCAATTAGACCTGGCGAATGACAAGAGCATTGTTGCTTTTATAGAAAATATGCCGGATGATGCTGATATCCTGATAAACAATGCGGGGATCAACCTGATCGAGCCGATCAATGAAATGAATATCGGCAATTTTGAAAGGATTGTTAAAGTTAATCTTACCGGCTGCGCGTTATTGATAAAAGAAGTCTCAAGCCGGATGATCAAGAATAATATAAAAGGAAAAATATTAAATCTAAGCTCGATTTTCGGAATCGTTTCCAAGGAAAAACGCGCTTCTTATTCGGCGAGCAAGACCGGTCTGATCGGGCTGACCAGGGCGGCGGCGCTTGATTTAGCTCCACACGGCATACTGGTTAACGCGCTGTGCCCTGGTTTTACCAAAACCGACCTAACCGCATCGATCCTGTCAAAAAACGATATCGATTTGTTATGCAAAGAGGTGCCGACGGGAAGGTTCGCGGAAGTGGAGGAGATTGCGAAAGCGGCGGCTTTCTTATGTTCTGATCTCAATACTTACATGACCGGCCAGGTGCTGGTTGTGGACGGGGGGTTTACCATCCAATGATCGATTTTAGAGGGAAAAACGCGCTGGTGACCGGTGGGGACCGCGGTATCGGGGAAGCGATCGCGAAGGGACTGCTGGAGCTTGATTGCCGGGTAACGGTCACCAGCAGGGGGGAGCCCCCCGCCTGGATAAAGGGGTACCCCCTGGCCGAGCATATCAAGGTTGATTTTTTGGACGTGGAAGGGATGGCGGGTTTTCTTGAAAAGCTGGAACAAGAAGAACGGTTGGACGTGCTGGTCAATAACGCCGGGATACATATTCCTGAAGCAGTCTATGATCTGACCGATGGGAACTTTGATAAAGTGTTGAAAGTCAATTTATATGCGCCGGCCAGGATTATGAAGGTTGCTTCGAATAAAATGAAAAAACAAAGATCGGGGAAGATCGTTAATGTCAGTTCCATGGCTGGGATTGTTTCAAAGCCCGGCTCCACTGCTTATAGCGCAAGCAAGTCCGGACTGATCGGGCTTACTCGGGCAAGCGCGCTGGCTCTTGCTCCATTCAATGTGCTGGTGAATGCCATTTGTCCCGGGCATACCCAGACTGAAATGGTGGAAATGGTCCTGACCGCCGAGCAAAAAGAACAGTTTATTCGCAATATTCCTTTTGGTCGGTTTGCTAGTCCGGAAGAGATCGCTAATTTCGCGGTTTTTCTTTGCTCCGACCTTAATACTTATATTACCGGCCAAACGGTCGTTGTCGATGGAGGCGTGACGATAAAATGAAGATGGAGATTAAGTCCAAAGTTAAGGATTACTCGGCGGAGATCGTTTCCGATCTGCTGGATAATAAGGATCAAGTTTTTTCCGGCCAGAAATACGACCGTTTGTTCTATTTTATAGATGAAGGGTTTTACCGGGCGCATCAAAAAAAGGTCAATGCTTTTACGGGCGAGGCTTACCGATTGGTCATTCCCGCGTTGGAGCAAAACAAGTCATATTTGAAGCTGGCCGACTACTATCGGGCGTTGATCGACGCCCATTTCACCCGCAATGATATTCTGGTAACGTTTGGCGGGGGGATCCTCCAGGATATCAGCGGGTTTATCGCGTCCACTATGTATCGGGGGTTAAAATGGATTTTTTTCCCGACGACGCTTCTGGCGCAAGCGGACAGCTGTATCGGTTCGAAGACTTCGATCAACTTCGATGACAGCAAAAATCTGATCGGGACATTTTATCCCCCAGATAAGATCTTTATCGACCGTTCGTTATGCCGGACCTTGGCCGACGCTTATTTTAACAGCGGGTTGGGGGAGATCATAAAATTTCATCTGATGTCCAACCAGCAGGGCTACGCATTGTTAAAAAAATATCTTTCCGCCGGTGATTTGAGGGACAATGAATATTTTGAGCCGGTCATCAGATCGACGCTGGAGATCAAGCGATCCTATTTTGAAGGCGACGAGTTTGATTCGGGGCGGAGGAACCTCCTGAATTACGGCCATTGTTTCGGGCACGCGCTCGAGTCGGCCAGCAACTTTGGGGTCAGCCATGGGGAAGCGGTGATCGTTGGGATGGGGTTTGCCAACCTGGTCTCTCTCAAACGGGGAATAATGACCAAAGGGAAATATGACGAATTCGAGGCGATTTTTAGGCAGTATTACCCGAAGTTCGACTTTAAGACGATCGGGGCCGAGGCCATGATTAAGTATCTTAAAAAGGATAAAAAAAGAGTTGGCCACGACCTGACCATGATCCTTTCGAAAGACATTGGCCAGCAGTTTAAATACGACGACCTGAAGGAAGACGAATTCCGAAAAACGTACGCGGAGTTTATCGCGGGCTATCGGGCAGGAGGAAGGTGAAAAATGGCAAAAACTATCGGGATGATACCGGCGAGGTTGGGGAGCAAGAGGGTGCCCAAGAAGAACCTGCGGCTAATCGACGGCAAGCCTTTGATCGCTTATATAATAGAAGCGGCCGTTGCCTCCGGGGTTTTTGACGAGGTTTATGTCAATTCCGAAGCGGAAGTGTTTGCCGGGATTGCCGCCGAATACGGAGCCAAGTTCTATAAAAGGCCGGACAAGTTTGCCTCTGATCAGGCCAATAACGATGATTTTGTAGCCGATTTCATCGGCAAGGTCAATGGGGAGATCCTGGTCCAGCTTCTTCCGACCTCTCCCTTGATAACGCCTGAAGAGATCAGCGCTTTTGTAAAACAAATGGCGGACGGGAAATTCGATACTCTGGTTTCGGTCGAGAATCAGCAGATCGCCTGTATTTATAAAGATCAGCCGGTCAATTTTAAAAGGCTGGAGCCGCATATCTCTTCGCAGGATATGGTCCCGGTCCAGTCTTACGCCACGGTCCTTATGGCTTGGACCTACCAGAGCTTCAAAGACCACCTGAAAAAGTACGGCTTTGCTTATCATGGTGCGGACGGCAAGACCGGGTATTATGTTTTGAAAGGGCTGTCGACGATCGATATTGACCATGAAGAGGATTTTGCGCTGGCGGAAGTTGCCCTGCTTTACCGCAAAAACCATGAATATTTCGAAAAGAAATATTATGAAGAAAAATCAAAAGATAAACTGGTCGCCGAAGTCGAGGTCCCCAGGATACTTAAAAAAGACGGAGTTGAAAATAATGATTTTGAACATGAGAACCTCCCGCTGGTCAACCTTGAAGCGATAATTGCCGGCATGGACAACTCAAGGTCATGGTGTCGCCGGGTTGTTAATACCGAGAACAATTCCGCGACGCTGATTTCCCAGCTTCCCGGCGAAGGGAACCGGCTCCATTTCCATCCCGACTGGAACGAATGGTGGTATATAGTCGAGGGACAATGGAAGTGGGAGATTGAAGGCAAAGAATACGAAGTCGGCAAGGGCGATCTGGTCTTCATCGAAAAGAAAAAATGGCACAAGATCACCGCGATCGGCGACCGGCCGGCGGTCCGTCTGGCGGTCAGCCGCGACCTGGTCCCGCATGTATATAGAGAGGAGAAGTAAATGAGCAAACCAGTATTTTTTGACCATATTGAAGTGCATGTCTCGGATATCCCGGCTTATTGCGAATTCCTGACCAGAATATTTCAAGGCGGAAGATATAAAACGATAAGCGGCTCCGGCACGGCGATGTTTATCAGTAACGATGGTTTGAACATCGAGGTTAAGAAGAAGCAATCCGGCGAGCGATCGTGTGCCGTCGGGTTTTGTCAGCCTTGCTTGAGGACCGAGAATGCCAGGTCGTTTATTGAGGATGGTTTGAAATTACAAATTGACCGGACCGTGAAAAATCCTGACGGCGATTGTTATTTTTTCACCGATCAGGAAGGGGTTGTTTGGCATATGAAGGATTACCTGAAAAAGGACGAATATGTTAACTGGTGATCGGATGAAAAAAATCTTTATTTCGACTTCAACTTTCGGGAAAGACGATCCCAAGCCGTTGGATTTGCTTAAAAATCATGGAATTGATTACGAATTGAACCCGACTGGCAGGCAATTGACGGAGGCAGAGATTGCCGGTTATTTGGCTGATAAGGCCGGCCTGATAGCGGGGACGGAACCATTGACGGAAAAAGTAATGGAGCAGGTCGGTTTTTTGAAAGTGATCTCGCGGCTGGGGGTAGGGTTGGACAGCGTTGATGTCGCGGCCGCCGAAAAGAAGGGGATCCAAGTTTATAATACGCCTAATGGCCCGACGGAGGCGGTGGCGGAGTTGGCGCTCGGGCTGATCCTGGACGTTCTTCGTTTAATTAGTTATTCCGACCGTAACTTGAGGCGGGGGGCCTGGAAAAAAACGATGGGCCGTCTGCTTAAGGAAAAGAAGGTCGGGATAATTGGTTTCGGCAGGATCGGCCGGAGGCTGGCGGAATTACTGACCCCCTTCCATTGCCAGCTGTATATTTATGATCCCTATGTTTCCGGAAATCAAGGGATCAAACAAGTCCAGACCATTGAGGAATTGATCGCAACGTCTGAAATAATTTCGTTGCATATCCCTTATACGAAAGAAAACCATCATTTGCTGGGCCGCAAGCAGCTTGAAGCGATGAAGCCCGGAACGGTTCTAATAAATGTTTCCCGGGGGAAACTGGTGGACGAAGCCGCCTTATATGATTGTCTGCAAAATGGGCGGCTTGCCGGGGCGGGGTTCGATGCTTTTGCGGCCGAACCTTATTCAGGCGCTTTATGTGAATTGGACAATATTGTCTTGACCCCTCACATGGGGAGTTATGCGAAAGAGGCGAGGGTCCAGATGGAAGTAGACGCCGTTAAAAATTTATTGAAGGGACTCGGACTTTAGGATGGAAAAAGAAAATACCGGAGAAAAGATCGTTCTTTTGGAATTTACCGATGAAGCCGAAGCTTTTTTAGAATATTGCCGGGAGCAAGCGCTTTCCCCGATGGATTTCCGGATCATTGCCCTGCAAGCGCAGGTCCAACTGTTTTTTAAAAGCTGCAATATCCCTTTTGAAAATACTTTGCCATATTTGTCAAATCAGGCGCATTCCAGGGCTTTGCTACAATCGGAAAAATGGTATCAATTCCTGGCGAAGAACATAAGTCTTGAGGATGGCACGGAAATAAAAGAAAGCTACAACGACACTTTTCTGTTTTTCCTGCGGTTTTATATGCATCATTTTTTGATGTATAACGAAATGCTTGTGGAATTAACAAACAAACACAATATCGCGTCTATATACGCCTGCTCCCCCCGGAATGATATTCAAGAGAACAGTACGCCTCAGATCCAGGCTGGCGAGCGGTATGTCGGGGCGATCGCTAAAATATTCTCAAGCAAACACGACCTGAAATTCAAAAAGATCCCGATGCGATCCAGCTCAAGCGATAAAAAGAGGTCGTTTGGCGGCTTTATCAGCGCGTTCTTTCTTGGGTTGGCGGCGGAGGGATACCGGCGTTTATTGTGCTTTTCCTTGAAAAGAAAAAAAGTGGTCCTGCTTGCTTCCTCCGGGTACAATGTCGGGAAAATAGCGAACGATCTAAAAAGAAATTATTCCGACGTGCACTGGATGGTGGTTTCCGAGGAGATCGGTTTCAAGAAGATCGCCGCCATTACGCTTACCTGCGTATTAAGGTTATTGAACATCTCGAGGATCAGTGGCTTAAATTTAATCTTGCCGATAAAGCCGGATATCGTTTCCAGGCGGCTTAGCTCCGGCAACGGCCAGCGTTTAGCGCGGTCGGTGGACGACCTTATAGCGAAGCTCAATGGCGATTGGCATGGACATTTTACGGTTAATGGCGTGAATTTCATGGATATCATGGGTGAGAAAATTGTTATAGATTTAAAGCCTTATCTGGTTAATTTGTATTATAAGTCCGTAATAATGAAACGCTGTTTTGATACCTTGAACATCAAGCTGATGATTTCCCCGTTTGCGAGGTTCACCTATTTTATGCTCGCCGAGCTTTGTTTGATTCGTGATATTCCGGCGCTGATGATCGCGCATGGTCCGATAGTCGCGCCAAAGAACGAACTTGAAAGCATCGAAAATTATCATTTAGGAAAAACCTTGGTTTTAAGCGATGTTTATAATTGCGCGGCGATCCAAACTCCAACCGAGTTCGAGCATTACGAGTATTACAGAAAACATCACCTTGTCAAAGAAAAACGGATCATTAAAACCGGACCGTTGGTCTTCGCGAAGATCAATGTAGATCAGAAGGCGGCGCTAAAAAAGAAATATTTGGATGAAAATATATGGAATAAAAAAATAATCTTGTACCCCGAAAGCGTTCGTTTAAGAAATGGGATGAGATTTCATACCTTTCAAACGTTCGATGAGTTCCTGGCATCCGCGGCCGATCTGATAAGCGCGATCAATGAAATCGAAGGGTATCACTTGGTTATTCGATTGCATGCCGGCTGGGGGAGATCGTCCACTTTCGGGACGTTAAGATCCTTGCTTCCAAAAACAAATAATTTGACCATCCTTTCTTCCGACCCGCCATTTTACGAAATGCTGACGCTGGCGGACCTATTGGTCAATTTTTCGTCGACCGTTATCGAGGAGGCCTTGCAAAATTTTATCCCGGTTTTATTGTTTGACAGAGAGGGACGATACCAGCATCTTGAGGCAGAGAAGTTGACGTCCGGAACTGCCGGGAAGATAGGCTCGGTTTATTATGTAAATGACGCAAAGCACCTGAAAGATGGTTTGCAATGGCTATTGGACAACATTTTGTCCCAAAATGTTCCAAAACCTCTATTTAAAAAATATTTGTTTGCTGAAGATTATTCAGGAAATCTTTCAAAATTTGTATCTGAAAAGGTTGGGCAAGGATGAAGTCCAGGTATTATTATCGTCTTGATTTGTTGTTATTGATAGAGTTTTTACTTCCTGGCAAGAAGTTTGATAAGATCTATTATTTTAACGCGACCCCTTTGGCTAAAAAAGTCATTAAAATGTTTGATCTGGGGCGAATAATTTTTCGTTATAATTTTTGTCTTCGTGATCTGCGAGGAGATGAGGAAGAGGCGATTTTTCCGATTATTTATAGCCAGGATTTGATCGAGCTTGTTGATCGGATTGAGCGCAATGTTATTGAGAAGAATGAATTTATTGGCCGTTTAGGAGAGATGCTAGGCAGTACAGATAAGGTCAGGCTTTATTTCAGGAAACACTCGTACAATATGGTGCATGATCCCACTATATATCTTAGAGCGATTGAACAGGAGAGTGAACTCAAGGGGCGGGGGCAAATTGAATATGTTGTCCCTTGGTCGCCGTTTACAAATGAGTTAGCCGCTTATGCTCTTGATCGCTTCGGTATTACGGTGTTGACCAGATATTCGTTAAGGACATTGTGCGGACAATTAATAATGCTGGCTGCAAACCTGTATTTAATCGTTAAAATGATGCTTTTGCCCCTGTTCTCTCCAAATAATTGGCGGCAAAAAGTTGCTGCTAAACAGACCGTCAAATTGAGCAATCCCTACACGTTAAAAGGGTTTTCTTTTGATCTTAATAAGCGTTGTGATTTTCCCTGGTTATTGATGTTGGATAAGTACAGAGCGCAAACAATTATGTATTTTGAAAGAGAAGATGTCCCGGTCAACAAAAAAATGTCGGATCAGTTACGGGAAAATGGCATTTCTGCTGTCGCGATGACGCCTAAAGCGACTGCTACCTGTGATGTCATGATTTACCGCCCATCGTTTGCCGTTTTTTTGAAAAGTTTAAAGATGTTAGTAAAGAGCATCTTTTTATTTATTAGATACTCATTTGCCTTGAGATCTTTGGACTATTTGCACTGGACAATGCGGTTTGTCGGTCAATATGCGCGTTTTTATGATTTTTTTAGGAGTAACAACATCAAAGTAAATATTGATTTTATTGATTTTGACCCTTTCAGGCTTGCCCGCCAGTTAGCGCTTAGGGACAACGGCGGAATAAACGTTAGTTATCAGATATCGAATTGGCCGATTTCAAACAACGGATTGTCTTCGGGGGCCGACGTGATGTTTATATTTGGGCCTTATTATTTGCCGCGACTGACCGACGCTGGATCGATTTGCGGGCGTTATATCTATAATGGTTTCCTAACTGATTATGCGTTTATAGCTGTTAAAGAACGGGCGGCAGGCATAAGACGGCAACTGGTTGATAATGGGGCTGAATTCATTATTTGTTACTTCGATGAAAATTCCGGCGACGACCAGATGAGTGTTCTCCCCAACGCTAGGAGCATGGAGATATACAAAAATTTACTTGAAGCCGTGATCGCCGATAAAACACTGGGGCTGATCTGTAGCCCAAAACGTCCAAAAACATTCTTAAAAAGGTTGCCTGAAATTGGGAAATTAGTCGAAAAAGCAAAAGCGACCGGAAGATGCATCTTTATTGACGGCGAATATATGACCGACACTTTTCCGGCGGAACCATCTTTAGCGGCCGATCTTACTGTCGCCCTCCTATTAGGAGGGACAACTGCTTTAGAGTGCTTTTTGGCCGGTTCGCGGGTTGTTTATTTGGACCTGGAAAAAATATACACATATGAGGAATATGATTGGGGGAGGGGAACCATCATTTTTGATTCCTTGCCGGGTCTGCTGGCGGCAATAAGCGAAATGAGGCAGAACAAAGACAGCCGGGTCGGCAGACAGGAAATAATTGCGACTTTGCCGCAAAAAGATCAGTTTCGGGACGGAAAAGCGGCGAAAAGAATGGCCGGCTATTTGGAGTGTTTGCTAGACAATTTAAATCAAGGACAGGACCGAGAGGCCGCCTTGGCGTTTGCCGACGAAAAATTCAGGAAAACTTGGGGGCGCGATAAGATAATCAATGGGTCAGATTAGAAAAATATTTATTGTGCCGGATGCGCATCGCGCTCAGCAGCTGTTTTTAAGCAAAAAGGAGTTGTTTGGCACTGCGCTTCTTGTCTTAGCAACTGACAGAGAGCAAGCCGCGGCTATTTTGGATATCTGCCGGGTTAAAGCGGTGAATGTTTGTGACCGTCCTCTGGCAGAGACGGAGCGCTTCTTGGCGGAGTATATTGATTTGATCGGAGAAGTTAATTCCAAATATCAAGGCATTAAATGGTGGAGCTACAGTCTCTCTTCGAAAGATTATGTCTCCTCGAGTTTTTTCGACGAGCTTTATAAGATGGCTTGTCTTGCTGATAGAATAAAGGCTTCGGGTGCGGAGTTTGTCGTAGTGGTCACAGATTTACCTCGCGTCGCCGGGCAGTTGAGGCGTTATTGCGAAAATAATGGGCGGCCAGTGCTGATGTCCGGTTTTAAGGGCTGGTTGTTTGCTTCATTGCTTTTTCTGTCCAGGCTGACTCTTTCTTCAGGGTTGTTCCTGCTGAAACATTATTACCGGATCGTTGTTTGTCGTTTGTTTTTGCGCCGGAAGAAAGTGTTTGGGCCAGAAATGAAGGAAGGGGGGCGATATTTGATCAGGAGTTGGGCGACCTCTGCTTCATTGTCTTCTTCTCCTTATAAAGATCTTTACTTCGGCTTGCTTCATGACGATTTAAGAAAAAAACAACTGAACGTTGATATGTTTGTCGGTGTTCTTGGTGATTTTATCGAAGCGGTAAAGATTATGAAGACGGATGGCAAGCCGCTACCGCAGGAGATGTTGCTTCGTTTGATCGATCCGCTCTTGGCCTTTTTTTCTTGCCGGCTCAAGCCATGCAAGGTTACGGGACCTGTTTATTTTCAAGGGATCGATATCTCTTTGCTTCTGAATTCTTGCCTTGCTTATGAGCGCGCCCGCGGACAGGATCTGCATAATATGATTTATTATTACCTCGGTAAGGGCATCGGTCGGCATTATAAGCTTGCGACCTGTATTTTTAGCCACGAGAATTATCCATGGGAAAAAATGCTGACCCTTGGATTAAGAGCAACAAAAAAGCCTTATATTATTGGGTACCAGCATAGCGTGCTTTATCAGGCGCTGACGAGTGTTCTTTTGAGCGCTAATGAGAAGAATTTTATTCCATTGCCGGACCGGATTGTTACTGTGGGGAGTATTACCAGAGATTATTTAGTAAAAGATGGGCATTATCCACCGGCAATATTGCAGGTGGGCTGTTCTCTTTCCGCGGTTAAAGCCGGTTTTGAGATCAAGCCAAAATTAACGAGCAAAAATATACTGGTTGTGCTTGGCTGTTATCCAAGGGCTAAAGAAATGCTGGAATTTGTGATTTCTTCTTTAAAAGAGAGTGATTTTCAATTGATAATCAGACCTCACCCGGCGGCTCCCTTAAGTAATTATATTGATAATTTGACTTTTAATCTTCTAGCTATAAATAATGTCGAGATTTCATCCCGCCCTCTTCAACAGGACATTGAAAGATCATTTGTCGTACTTTATGATGGAAGTAAAGTAGCTTTAGAGGCAATGGGGATGGGCTTGCCGGTCATTAAGATCAGCCATTTTCATGATATAATTAGTTATGATCCTCTTATAAACTCCCCCTTGAACAAATTGAAGGCAGGATCAGAAAAATCGCTTGTTACCTTGCTTAACGAAATATCTTTAAAGGGTGAAAACGAAGATCAAACAATCAAAGCGCAGCGGTATTACAGAGAATATCTGGGGCGAAAAAGCGAGGAATGTCTTTGCTTGTTTTTAAGGTAGGAGTGGCACAAATGCTGGAAAATATTGTCGAAAAAAGTCGAATAGTTAAAGTCAGTCCGGACTTTATCGAAGTTCTGGGGACGGATCGGTTTGAGGATACTAACCGGCTGTTTGGCGAAAAATTCGCCCTGTATCGAAAGGCCTGGTCGGAAAATCCCGCGAAAAATATTGTGGCTGATTTTCCGCTTCACATTGATATCGAAACTTCCAACACCTGCAACCTTCGGTGTTCAATGTGCCAGATCCCTTTTGGGAAGATGGCCCAGGGCTATATGAGTAAGGAGCTTTATAAAAAGATACTTGATGAAGTTAAAGATAATTTTCTCCCTTCGGTAAAGTTCAATTTCCGGGGCGAACCGTTGAT
>JAHJKL010000058.1 GCA_018822365.1 Candidatus Margulisiibacteriota bacterium | reverse complement strand
ATTATACTATATGATCATGGACAAAGAAATCATGGCGCTGGGGATTGAAAAAAGCTTTCGCGCGGACGAGACGATCTTTGAAGCGGGAAGCGAGGCCGGGGGATTTTACTATCTTCTTTCCGGCGAAGTTAGAATTTTTAAGATGGACGAAGCGGGAATGGAAGTAGAGATCGCCCGGGTCGGCCCGGATGGTTTTATCGGCGAAGCGATCATCTTTACTCAAGCCGCCTACCCCCTCTTTGCCCAGGCAATCAAAGAGAGCAAGACCCTCTATTTCCCCAAAGATAAAGTTCTGCGAGCGATCGAGCGCTCCCCAAAGATCGCGCTGACCTTCATCAAGGTCCTGGCGGAAAAGTGTGTGACCCTCAACCGGCGGCTGGAGACGATCGGCCTCAAAAGCATTCGCCAGCGGCTGGTCCACTATCTGGCCGGCCAATGCTCGCGGGACGGCCGCTGTTTGATCAAACTAACCACCAGCAAGACCGATCTGGCCCGCCGGCTCGGGACGATCAGCGAGACCCTCTCCCGCAATTTTAAAGCGCTGGAAGATGAGGGGTTGATCAAGGTCAACGGGAGCGAGATCACCATTAAACAGTGCGCCAGGTTAAAAGAAGAGATCGTGTAAGTCCTTCCCCTCTTTTTAGAGCTTCACGCCATATTAAAAATATCGTATAATTACGAGTGGTCAGGGATAAGTAGTAAGTTGTAAGTTAACCATGGCCCCATTGTCTAACGGTTAGGACGTCCCGATCAGATCGGGAAGGCGGGGTTCGATTCTTTAATATAATCAGTTGTAGCGAGTCCGTAGGACGAGCGTGTTGTAAGTTGGAAGTTAGTTTGTGGCCCCATTGTCTAACGGTTAGGACGTCCCGATCAGATCGGGAAGGCGGGGTTCGATTCCTTAATATAATCAGTTGTAGCGAGTCCGTGGGACGAGCGTGTTGTAAGTTGTAAGTTAACCATGGCCCCATTGTCTAACGGTTAGGACGTCCCGATCAGATCGGGAAGGCGGAGTTCGATTCTTTAATATAATCAGTTGTAAGTTGTAGCGAGTCCGTAGGACGAGCGTGTTGTAAGTTGTAAGTTAACCATGGCCCCATTGTCTAACGGTTAGGACGCGGCCCTCTCAAGGCCGAGGCGGGGGTTCGATTCCCCCTGGGGCTACCACTTCTTTAATCTGCTCCAAATTACTAGCTAATCAAAGCCTTTCCATTTATTGTGATCGAACCGGGAAAAGATGGGAGGCTCCGCCGAGCGAACAAAGTGAGCCGAGGTGGAGGGAAGAAAAACGGGAGTTTTTCTTCCAGGGGTTCAGGTCCGCCTACGGCGGACCGTCAAGGGGGCGAAGCCCCCTTGAGGAGGAGCGTAGCGACGACGTGAGATTCCCCCTGGGGCTATATCTCGACTCGTCTGCCTCGACTCACTTTGTTCGCTGGGCTATCTGACGCCGGAGGAATTTACTGAAAAGGAGGTGGCCAAAGAGTTAGCTTGCAGCGGGAATTACCCTAATTCATAATGGTACTGAAGATGGGGTAAGGTCAGAAAGATTGGAATGAGCTTACGGCATTCGGCGGCGGTTTGGTGCTTGAAAGCGAAATAATGTTTATCCCGAGCAAAGCGAGGGACTACAATGAAAATGCTGGGAGCAGTATTATTCTTCTTTCATTTTCAGAAAGTATCCGGATTTTTGGCCATTAATAGGCGTATATTCAAATCTTTCATATACTTTAAGCAAGACTCGCTCCTTCAAATATTCCTTTCGAGCTTCTTCATTGCCCATCTGTTTCAACCATTCTGGCTGCTCTACGAGAAATCGATTTAATAATATTTCGTCTTCCGAAAATGCTTTTATATAGAAGTAGAATATATCCTTTATTGCTGCGCGATCTGCGTCGGCATCAAATGGACTATATTGAATAAACTGGCCAATATTATCCTTATTCAATACAAGAAGCCCTTTCTCCAAATCACGATTCCACGCATAAAATATTGGAATATAATTATCATCTAATTTATACCAACCCTGGAACCCCTTAATTTCATTATTATCGATTTTCGGCACATCAGCGATATTTGGGGCCCATTTTGGAACATATTTATCAGAATCTTCTATACTTCTATATATCCCGGGGAATGTTGAAACTATTATTACATTTGGATCGTTTCTTATAGAGGCCTCAAGAGAATCGATCGTTGACACATTGCAATTGGCTATTATTGAAGCCAGTACTTGCTCGTCTTCACCCATTGCAATTTGACTCCCCCTATTTTCAGCCCATCCAACAAATGAGATATGCCACTTGTCAAAATATGCCGCCTTATCATCAACCGTATTTATGCCAAACGTCCCCAGTCCCCCAGAATATGCTTCACTAGTCTTATCGATATACTTATTTAAATATTTAAACAGGCAACGCATATTCACACTCTTATAAAAGCTGGATATTACCTCCTCCTTGAATTCTGACACTCTCTTTTGGCTAATGGGTTGTTCTTTTCCTATATTTGTAATTGTATTTTGAGCTTTACTTTTTAGTGACTGCAAAAAGGGGATAATTCTTTGAGAGAATATGAGGGGGAGAGCTTCCTCGCTTAAGATGCCCAATTTCAATATAAATTCACGGTTTTCACTCAATTTATTTGCGATACCAACCATACCATCTATCGAATTTTCAATATTGCTTAATTGATATATATCCATTTTGGGCAATTGGAAACCAACTATTTCCTCATTAACCTTTTCATCAGAAAAAGCCCTTATTATTCTAGCTGTCAAAAGAATAAAATATTGTTGGAGGTACAGCTCGCTGCCATGATGCCCCTCCCAAAAGTCATACTTACTTTCATATATGTTCCCAGAATAATACTGGCTTACTAAATCAGCAAGATTCGTCGGTACGACATCATGCCCACACCACACGGCGCTGGAATCCGCAGGCTGCTTGTATTCCCATAGATATTTAATATATTCAGGCTTATTCTTAAACACGCAATAAGCCCCAAGAGCGAATACCAGCCTGATAAAGTTATTATATTTATATTGGCTTTCCACATATCCGGCGATCTCATCATCCAACTTCTTTGCCTTATCCCTTTCTTGGTCTGTCATATAAGAGTCGAGCATTGTTTTAAAGCTATTATAATCATTTAGCCATATTTTCAGCTTTTCAATCGTATCTAAGTTCTCTTCGGACTCGGATAGTACTCTTAACTTGTTTTCCACGTTGTGCCGCGCCTCAATTTCTCTATATATATTAATATCCCTATTAAGCACTATATGGCCATAATCCCATATCTTGCCAGCATCCCAAGAAGGAACGATAAACCCTTCGCATATTGTAGAAACGAATACTTGATAAATACTTATTTTCCCTAAGCCAATAATATGCTTTATGGATGAATAATAATATTTATCAAAGGTATCTAAATATTCCAACCTGAAATGCTCTCCCTCTTGTCTCATTTGGTTAAATATTATGTTCGGGTACCACCTAACGCTTGCCGCATATATAGAAGGGTCATCATTTATGATCGCGTCCCGGCCCATATCACCCATGCTATTTAATACTTGCTTAATAAATATTTCGTTTTCGGGCTCTTGGGAAAGTTCAGCCAACACACCACTAAGATGATAAGCCGAATATCTGCTAGTTTCTTCATTTCTAGCCTTAATTGAGGCATGATGAATCCTTATTATCTGATTAATTGCAGAGGAAAATGATATTAAGTATTTTTCGGGCATAAACGCAATACGTAACTGCGCCTCCTCCTTGTTCTCCTTATATATTTGAAAGAAGTCTTGATGTAATAACATTTTTTCAAATATTTCTGGAGATTTTTTCTTAATCCCCATTAGCTTTGAGAGGATATTGTGGATCGTTTTTAATCCATTCTTAACTCGATCGTTTTTCTTGTTTTCTACATCTAATATTAATATATCCCCCAAGCCTTCTAACGAATGAATTAATGTCTTCTGTTTTTTGCTTATATCATTGAAGAGCATTATTCGCGTCCTCTGATAATTCTCTAAGTATATAATCTGGGTCAGCATGCATCACTAATAGATGGAAGAATCTTAAGAGCCAAGCAGCTATAATGATAAAACCAATAAGTAATCCCCAGGCAATTGGCGCCCACATTTTATGGTAAATGCCTGTCCCTTCAATAAATTTAATTACTACGATTACAAGCAGGTTGATCGCTAAAAAACAAGGCAAATACTTAATTTCGGGTTTATCTCTAAATTTTCTTGTTATAACATCTGAGTTATATCTATCTGATAGTCTGGCGATGATTTCATAGCTTAAGGGGATAGCTATGCCAATTATTACCCCTTCCACCATGGCAATATCAGAAAGAAAACCAGAATTTGGTGAATACTTCGCTATTTTATCGAATAATGATAATGCTATTGACCAATTCATAATTATTTCTCTTTAAAGAATCCTCTCAACTGCCCCCCCCTACCTTATAGCTAGTAGCGCTATCATTGATTCCAATATTAACGACCAAATACTTCAATAAGTTGACGCCATTTTGTTGGTTTGTATTTATCCCATTCTTCTTGTTTAACATATAGCATTTTATAAGCGATCTTTTTCTGGCGGGCATTTGCATCATCACACCATTGGGAAAGTCGCTTAATCTTTAAGGGGTCATCTAAGTCTTCTCGGCCTTTTGTTTCAACAATATAAACGGTATTCTCATCGATTTTAACAAGAAAGTCTGGCCGATACGTAGCAATTGCCCCATCATAGTTTTTATAATCTATTTTAAAATGGACTTCGGGATAGTTGTAAGCATAAGATATTATCTCTTCATCTCCCAGTTTCTCAAGAAATTCTGCGAATTCCAGCTCAAACATACTGTCACCAACGATTCTATTGAAAGCACTCCTTTTTGGGACTAAATATGCTCGATCATTAACCACGAAAGGTCTGCTATCACTGACCTTTATGAAATTCTTTATCTCAGCATCGCCAACATCTTTGACTGTTAATGTGTTAATTTCCTTCTTGAATGTTTCAATGATTGTCTTTGTCGCTTCAAGCTCAGACAGATTTCGCAAGATGTTATTGTCAGCAAGCGATACTACTGACTCAAATAGGTACGATTGGATGTATTCTTTAACCTTTCCAAACAAGACATCATAACAACCAAATAACCGAAGTTCTCTCATGATACTTTGGGCAAAGAACCCCACAACGCTCTGATAGTTTGGCTCAATATTGCTATCCAAAATAGTTGTGTGGTGGATTTCATCTTTGACCACATGCTTGAAAACTATTTCTCTTTGCTCCTGTTCATTAAATTGTTTAACCTTGACCTTTGAGGCCTTAAATGTTGAGGGCGCCAAATCACTTAGATTCTTATATTCCCGCTGAATCCTTGGGGTTAAGATCGGGAGTTCAATATCTAGTTTTGTAATGTCTTTCTTTGGGTTAGCATGGTCAATTTCGATCACTGTTGGAGTAATTGCTTTAGTCGTGCTATCCATCGTTCTTTTTTCTAGTTCAACGCCTTCAGCCTTTATAGACTCAACAAAATCCATGAATGCTGGAGTCCCGGTCACGCTAACATATTCTTCAACATCATCTCGCCCGAAAAACATGCGCCTCAAACCACGACCCAGTGTCTGCTCTGGTAAAATGTTTGCTGCAGCTGAATATGCTCGGAGCCCAACGATAGTCGTTACATTCTTAACATCCCAACCCTCTTTTAACATTAGCACCGAAACAATTACCGTGTAAGGACTTTCCAGGCTGTCGATAGCGTTAGCTTGTTTTCGAAGGCGATCAAGTTCTTCTTTGTCCTTGCCTTTAACCTTTTCTGATATATCACCGCTTTTATTGGTGTGAATGGTTAATACTTTACCTTTTAAATCAGCGTAATTCTTTTCCAAGTACGCTTGCACCTCATCACAGTTCTTTGTATCATCAGTCATGATAAATAAAATTGCTTTTTTGCCAGTTGGCGCGAGCTCTTTAGATGTCTTTCGCCACTCTTCTATACCTAGATTGATATAGTCCTCGTATTTTTCAGTAAATATAGCGCTTTGATTTTCCTGTAGTTTTGCCCGGCTAGCCTGGTCTGGAATCACCGGCGTTTTAACTACTCCTTGATGAATGGCCTCAACAAGAGGATAGTCGGATATTGTTTGCACAAATATCCCGCCGTTATCATGCTTTGGAGTAGCCGTGCAATCTAATTGCAGTGATATTTGCTTGCCTTTTTGTTTTAGCTTATTGTTGATATCCTGAATTGACTTAAACCAAGCCATTTTGGGGTCATGGATATGATGCGCTTCATCGTTGAATACAATAAGCTCATCAATGTCTCTAACAACACTACTTAACTCAACCAATGACTCATTTGTTTTTGAGACCGGTTTTTCCCCTAAAAAGTAATCCGACAAATCAACATCACTGATGGAGGCCTCTTTTACATCTCCCTCATATACACGATGGATATTGGTTAGAAAGATGTTCCCGGTAGGAGATATTGCAGTTAAATCATCTTGTAGATGCAGGGTTATTTGAAAGTCGTCTTGCCAGTTCCTGCCTTCATATCCATTATCTGGCAATACAGGGTCTTGATAGAATATCTTTAGCCCATCAAAATCCGTTTTAATGCGTTCAAGGACAATAATATTGGGAGTAATAAGAAGAAAGTTTCTAGACAGTTCTGAATCGGTCTCATAAATCTTATGAAAATAAGCCCAAGCAAGAAGCAAACTCATTACTTTGGTCTTTCCGCTTCCTGTCGCCATTTTAATTACCAAGCGTAGCCAATCCTCGTCAAACATATTAGGGCTTACACGTCCTAATGAGTCATATTGGAGCAGATCATATTTATTTCTAGCCCCAGCGACCTCATAAAGCCAGATGATTGTTTCTACAGCCTCTCTTTGGGCAAAATAATATTGGAAAGAAAAGGCGTTCCCATCCATTCCATAGACCAAGTGTTCTTGCTTGAACCACCAATTAAGAAGGGCTTTTGATGTATTGCTAGCCCCTTCGTAGTTCTTTTCTCTCCAATCTTTAACTCGTTTTCGAAGTTCGGGAACAAATGGAGGGAGTAGCTTCTCATATCCTTTCTCGCGAAGAGCCTCATCTGCGGGGAACCAACGAATTTCCGGGTCTAATATCGAATACTTATTTTTTGGAAAATCCTTATGAAGTGCCATTATTAGACATTAACCTCAATTACTCTAGTAGTATCATTGCCGAAAATATCAACTACTTTAACCGCTATCTTCCTTCGCCCCCTTGAGATTTCTTTCTCGGCAGAAACAAGCTCAAGCTTCCTATCCTTTTTAGTCCTAAAAGACTGCCATTCATTCTCGAATATATATCCGCCCGTCCATCCTTCTCTTTCTTCTTTCGTGTTTTGATCTATGGAGCGAATAATTTCCTTACGACTTTGAAAGTCATAATCAACGGCCCAATAGTCAACCCAATCTGCCCATTTCTTCGTCAATACTTCTTTTGTTACTACCGCAGTCTTTTTATCCTTTGATACCTTTATGACCTGCCCATTTTCAATAACAATCTTACTCGACCCCTCCTTAAGAGCTCCCTCTGTTTCCTCTACGCTATCTTGATTATAAAATACGCTGAAATCGGACAGCTCAACGCTAATAGTTTTGTTATTCCCTTTGCCTTTTACGATAGGTTTTACGTCGATATAGGCAACATCGTAAAACTTTACATATCCTTTTTCGACGGCTCGACGATCAAACACTTCACGAGGTATGATCTTAAACTGTACATCGACGCCTAGAGAGCGTAGCTCCGAAATATCTATCCCCATTTCGTAATCAAAGCCAAGAATATCAAACTTAGTAACTCCTTTGCCTTTAGCTTCTTTTATTGCGTTATCAACAAAAGCCGCTGATACAGGGGCATCAATTGGCCCAATTGCGACAAGACGATCCCTCTTTTTGCCAACAAAAGAATTAAACGAGTCAAGCTTTTGAGCACTATAAGCCACAAGAATTAACTCAATAAATTGTTTTTCCTTGCTTTCTAATATTTGTTGTTTTTCTTTCTCCCTTATATCAACATCTACGTTTACATAGTGCTCACGTTCATATTTACCCAAATTAAGTATTTCAAATGCTCGGAAGTCTTTTCCGGCCTGCTTCATTTCACGCTGAACCTGAATAAGCCGTTTGCGTGACGTATGAATAGCAAACCTCCCGAGATCGGATCCAATCCACTTCCTGCCCAGTTTTTCCGCCACTGCCATAGTCGTGCCGGAACCACTGAAAAAATCGGCAACTATATCGCCTTCATTTGAGGATGCTTTAATTATTCGCTCAAGTAGTGATTCGGGCTTTTGAGTTGGGTAGTCAACCTTTTCAAGCCCATTGCCTTGAATCCGATAAATATCAGCCCACCAATCTTCGGGTATTTTTCCGGCTTCTTTTAATCGATTTTTGTGTTTTAATTCGGCATCATTTTCTCCATACAAACCTGCGCCACCAGCTCCCCTACCTGTCCTTGCTACGGTTTCCTCTGAATATGGTATCGCAACTTCAGTCCAATTAAAGACTGAGTTAGTGTTTTTCTCAAAAGCCAAAATAGTCTCATGTTTTTGGATAAACTTAGTTTTTGCCTGTGATGCCCCCGTATAGCACCAGATTATTTCGTTTCTAAAATTATCTTTCCCAAAAACCTCATCTAGCGCTAACCTCATATAACTATTCACTCGCCAATCGCAATGGACATAAATGCTGCCATCATCCGCCAAAAGACCGTGCATTAGCTTTAACCGCTCATAAATCATAGCAATAAAGCTGTCGGTGCCCTTGCCCCAAGTATCCCGATAGGCGACCTCTTCAATAACAGACGGCTTTTTAGTAAAGGATTCGTCTCCGATCTCAATATTCATAGAAAAATCAGCTCCGACATCGAACGGGGGGTCAATGTAGATTAGTTTAAGCCCGCCTTGTTTTTCAATTTCCCGGCGCATAGGACCATTTTTTAGAGAGGAAAGGATCAACTTGTTATCACCCCAGATAAGCTTATTCGTCCACCCGCGAATTTGCCTTCCGGATGTATCGAATAAGGCCAGCTGGTCTTTGCCTTTTTCAATCTTTTTGGTTCTTGGCTCATCAATATGCTCGATTGTTTGAAAGGGCAGAACAAGGTTACAGGCCTCTTGCGTTTTGCCGTTCCAAACGAGCTCGACTTCCCGATCATCGCTATAAAGCAAGAAGCGATATTTATCTGGCAACGGCTTACCTTCTTGGACAAGCTTGATTGCGTCTCGTTGTTCGTTTTCCGTTAACTTCATAATTTATTTCTTTACTGTAGAATAAATTCCGACTAATACTGCTGTCCCTGTAATAATCTTATACCAATGACCTTACCCCATCTTCCGTACCATTATGAATTAGAGTAATTCCCGCTGCAAGCCAACTCTTTGGCCACCTCCTTTTCTGTAAATTCCTCTGGCGTCAGATAGCCCAGCGAACTATGCGGCCTGACCTGATTGTAATCCAGCCGCCAATCCTCTATTAACTTCCTGGCATGCCCCAGATTGATGAACCAGTGTTCATTCAGGCATTCGTCCCGGAGCCGACCATTGAAGCTCTCGATATAGGCATTTTCTACCGGCTTACCTGGTCTGATGAACTGTAACTTAACGCCATTCCGGTACGCCCATTCATCCAATGCCTTGCCGGCAAATTCTGGACCATTATCGATCATAATTACTTCCGGCAATCCTTCCCGTTCACCAACCTCATCCAGCACTCGGCAAACTCTGACACCATTGATCGAGGTGTCAACTTCGATCCGGTGACACTTCTTGGTATACACATCTACTATTGGCAACGCCTTGATCTTGCGACTGTTCAACGCCGCATCCGCCACAAAATCCATGCACCAGATATGGTTTGGCCTGGTTGGCTTTGGCAATTCCATTCTCAACCCCGCAACTCTTTTTCGTTTGTTTTTCCGTCGTAAAGAGAGTTTCTCTTCCCCATAAATCCTTTCCGTCCGCTTATGGTTGATCGCTATCCCTTCCCGCCGCAACATGACATGCAGTCTTGGGCAACCAAACCGCGGGCGCTTCTGCGCCAGCTCCTTGAGTCGAGATCTGACTAGCTGATCGGCTGGGCCTTCCTGCTTGGCCACATAACCATAACTCGAACGGGGAAAGCCGATCAGTCGACAAGTTCGCCTGATGCTCAACCCAAAGCCGGCCACAATAAAGTCCGTGGCCGCCCTTTTTGCCTTGGGTTTTAGAAGTTTTTTAAGACAACCGCCTTTAACGCCTGGTTATCCAGGGTCAGATCGGCCACGATACTTTTCAGCCGCCGGTTTTCATCTTCCAGCGCTCGTAAACGCTTGGCCTCACTGACAGTCAGTCCGCCGTATTTTGCCTTCCAGTTGTAGAAAGTTGTCTGATGGACCCCGTACTTGCGGCAAAGATCGGCGATCGGCAGGCCTGCTTCGGCCTCTTTAATTGCTCCAATTATCTGCTCTTCGGACATCCTTTTCCCCTTCATATTTGACCCTCCTTCAATTAGTATTACCGGCCTATTTTCTAATTGCAAGTGGTCCAGTTTTTGGGGGGAAGGTCATATTGATTCTAAAACCCTAAAAAACTTGAAGTTAAATTCAATCGCTTTACGTTTAAACCTTGAGTGGATCTCCCTTCCCCCTCCCGTTCCCGAACTATAACCCCCTTAATTGCAAACAAAAACCAGCCGGCAGAATGAACTCTGGCCGGCTGGTTTGTCCTTTCCTATATTTCGTAGAATCCTCTGACATAAAATGGTATAATTTACCATCATATGACCCAGCAAGAACTTCAAAAAGAGATTGACAGTATCAGCCGGCAGATCGTGGAAAAATATAAGCCGCAGAAGGTCATCCTGTTCGGTTCCGCAGTCTGGGGCAATTTCACTCCGGACTCAGATCTTGATTTTTTAATCATCAAGAAAGACACCCCATATCTGGGCCGGGATCGAATGCGAGAACTTTATCGGCTAATAGACAAGAATATCGCCGCCGATTTCTTGGTTTATCGTCCGGAGGAATATGAAGAGGGTCTTAAACTGGGGGATCCTTTTTTGAATAACATTTTGCGAAAAGGAAAAGTTCTTTATGGCTGATCAAAAAGAAGTTAAAAAATGGCTACTAAAGGCGGAAAGCGATTATTTGTTTTCAGCCTCCATTTTACCGGACACGACTTTTTTTTCTCAACTTTGTTTTTTCTTTCAGCAATCAGCCGAAAAATACTTAAAAGCGTTCATCGTTAAACACGATCTAAACTTTAAAAAAATCCATGATTTAATTGAATTACTGGAGACTTGTAAAAAACATGATCCAACTTTTTCAAATATTTTGGAAGAAACAAGAATATTAAACACTTTTTATATTGACACCCGCTATCCCGTCCACTGGCCGGCGGAAGTGAGCAAAGAAGAGGCCTTGAAAGCGTTGGAAGCGGCTCGTAAGATCAAAGAATTCGTCGAAAAATTACTATTATAAGTTTTCTATGCGCGAAATATCCACTCGTAAGATCACCGCAACGGTCAGCAACCTTTGCGTCACCGTTAACACCGACCTCCCGGCCGATGTTGAAGGAGCTTTGAATAAAGCCCTCAAAGATGAGGAATCACCCAACGGCCGGGAAATACTCCGCCAGCTGATCCATAACGCTGAGATCGCCAGAAAAGAAAAGCGGCCACTCTGCCAGGACACCGGCGCGGTCGTGGTCTTTATCGAACTTGGACAGGACATTCATCTTACCGACGGCTCGCTTGAAGAAGCGGTCAACGAAGGGGTTAGCCGGGGTTACAAAGAAGGCTACCTGCGTAAATCGCTAGTCTCCGACCCGCTCCGCCGCGATAATACCGGAGATAATACCCCGGCCTTCATTCATACCAATGTCGTCCCGGGCGACAAGCTCATTATCAACCTGATGTGCAAAGGCGGGGGGGCCGAGAATTGCAGCGCCATAAGAATGTTCAAACCGACATCCTCCCATGACGAGATCGACCGGTTCATCATTGAAACTGTTGGGAAGGCCGGACCCAATGCCTGCCCGCCGATCATCGTCGGGGTTGGGATCGGCGGGAACTTCGAGACCGCCCCGCTCACCGCCAAAAAAGCGCTATTGAGGGAGATCGGCCATTATAACAGCGACCACGACCTGGCCAAATGGGAAAAAGAACTGTTGGTTAAAATCAATAATCTCGGGATCGGGCCAATGGGACTGGGCGGCAAAACAACCGCTTTGGCGGTCAACATTGAAACTGCCCCCTGCCACATCTCATCACTCCCGGTCGCCGTTAATATTGAATGTCATGCCCATCGGGCCCGAAAGGGAATGCTATGAGCGCGATCAAAATAACGACCCCGCTGACGGAAAAAGCGATCGCCGGACTGAAAGCGGGGGACGAAGTCCTGATCAGCGGCAGGCTTTACACCGCGCGGGATGCCGCCCACAAAAAGTTTGGGGACCAACCACCGTTCGATCTTAAGGGCCAGATTATTTACTACGCTTCCCCCACTCCAGCCAGGCCGGGGGAAGTTATCGGTTCAATTGGTCCAACGACCAGCTCCCGGATGGACGCTTTTGCCCCCGCCCTTTTAGTCGCCGGGTTAAAAGGGATGATCGGCAAAGGATCGCGCGGTCCGGAAGTCATTGAAGCAATCAAAAAAAATAAAGCGGTTTACTTCACGGTCCCCGGCGGCGCCGCCGCCCTCCTGGCCAAACAGGTGAAAGAGGCCAAACTTATCGCTTATCCCGAACTTCATTCCGAAGCGGTCCTGGAATTAACGGTCGACCTCTTTCCGGCGATCGTCACGATCGACTCGACCGGCGGCAATTTATTCGAAGAAGGAAGAAAACGTTATGAAAACCAAGACTAATAAGTTTATTCGCAGGTTTTTCGTCACTTTATTAGTCATTAGTCATTCTTTTCCTGCCTTTGCCTCTGGTTACGATGGGATCTTTTTCCTCGGGTTCAATATGGAAAAAGAGCCGTTTAACAGCGTTTATGTCCGCCAGGCGGTTGCCCACGCCGTCAACCTGAAAACTATTGTTAACTTAGCCAGCGCGGAGGTCACCCCGGGAAGCGTGATCCCGCCGGGAATGGCCGGATACCAAAAGGAACTTCTCCCTTATTCGTTTGACCTCAAACAGGCCAAGGTCCTGATGCGACGTGGAAAATATCTGCCGGTCAATCCAAAACTAAAAAAAATTTCCCTCCTGCATACCGATGGGGTCAAGACCATTGCCATTGCCAAAGAGATCCAGAACAACTTGAGAGCGATCGGTATCAAGGCAAACCTGGTCCAGGTCAAATATCAGAACGAGCTTAAATGGAATGAAGAGCTTCTCTCGCGCCGCCACCATCTCTACCTGTTCGGCTACAAAGCCGACCTGATGGCCAGTTTGAGCCAGGAAGCTGCCCCGGATGTCGCCGATACATACAAGCTCCTCGACCCACTCTTTCATTCCAAAGGAGCGGTCAACCTTAACGGCTTCAACAACTCCACTGTCGACATGCTCCTTGACCAGGTCTCAGTCATCGGCTACACCTACCAGATGGAGCGGAATATCAAGCTTAAGGAAGTAAACAAAGTCCTGTACCAGGAGCTCCCCGCTCTGGTCCTTTTTTATATACCAAAATTATGACCAGGGATTCGATCGACTATTTTTTAAGGATAAAAAAAGCGGACATTTACATTATCTGCCCTTATTTTGAAGCCTTTCAGGGAATGGTCGCGATCAGGACACCAAAACCGGAAGCCGGGGACGAGGCGACCCTCCATCTTATGGTCTCTCCGGATTTTATAACAGAGTTTGACCAGGTTATTGCTAATTTGGGAAAGAGGTTAAAAATTGAACGGATCACTGGATAGTTTTCGAAATTTGTTTTATCCCAGGGCGATCGTGCCTGATATTTTCCTGATCGATACCAGGGAACTGCAAGATCGGGGGATCAAAGCACTGATCCTTGATATTGACGATACCCTTATCCCCCGCGAGGTCCGCGATGTCTATCCCAACGTCTTCGAATGGGTCCAGGCCCGCAAAGATGAAGGGCTCAAGCTCTGCCTGACCTCCAACAGCCGCCATCCATTGCGGGTCAAGTACTTTAGCGAAACGCTTGGGGTCCCCGCCCTTCATTTCAGCCTCAAGCCGCTTCCCATGGCTTTCCGCCGTTCTCTTGAAATCCTGGGGACCAGCGCGGCCGAGACCGCCATGATCGGCGATCAGTTGTTCATGGATATTTTAGGGGCGAACCTGGTCAATATTCACTCGATCTATATCGACCACCGGAAAGAAGAAACCTTTCCGCCGCGGCAATGGATGAGGTGGGTGGAGCGGTATCTGATCGATCACTGGCGTTAAACGAGATTTTTTAGCGCGGTTTTAATAACCCCTTCGACCGAGGTCACCTGCTCCAGATCAACCCTCATCACCGCTTCGCGCGCTTCCTTGGGAGAATAACCGAGCGAGATCAGGGCAGAGATAGAATCCGCTCCCAGAGAGCTCTCCCCTCCCTTTATCCCCGCACCCATTTCCTGCGGGGTAACCGCGTATTTTTTGGCGATCTTTTCTTTTAGCTCAACCACTACCCGCTCGGCGGTCTTTTTGCCTACTCCGGAAACGGAAGAAAGCAGGGCCACATCCCCTTTGGCCACCGCGGCAACCAGCTTGTCCAGAGGAAAAGCGGAAATAAGGGCCAGGGCCATTTTTGGGCCAACTCCGGAAACCGAAAGGAAAAGGGAAAAAAGCGACCGCTCTTCGGTCGAGAGAAAACCATAAAGAGAGATATCGTCTTCGCGGACGATCTGGATCGTAAAAAGCTTGAGCGGCTGGCCGACCACCGGCAAGCGTGAAGCAACCGCCGACGGAACCTTCACCAGGTAGCCGATATTGCCGACCTCAATGACGACCATGTTCTGGTCCAGACCGGCCAGGATGCCGTTAAGATGGCTGATCATGTTAAAAGCCCTTCCTTAAGGCGAAATGAATGGAGATGGCAGATAGCAATCGCCAGGGCGTCGGCGGCATCGTCCGGTTTTGGCAATCCAGGAAGCTTTAGTAAAGTTTTAACCATGATCTGGACCTGTTTTTTGTCCGCCCTGCCATAACCGGTCAGGGCCATTTTTACTTCCAGCGGGGTGTATTCCGAAAGCGCGACCTTGTTCTGGGCCGCCGCAAGCAGGATCATTCCCCGGGCCTGGCCGACCGCCATGGCGGTCGTGGTATTGCGGCCGAAAAAAAGGCGCTCGACCGCAAGATAATCAGGTTGATACCGCTTGATCAGCTCGCTAACCTGGCGAAAGATCAGCGCCAGGCGGCTTTCGGCGGAATTTTTTGGTGAGGTCTTGATGCAGCCGTTAACAATATGAAGCAACCCTTTTTCGGTTTGCCTGACTACACCAAACCCGGTGGTCGCGGTCCCAGGATCGATCCCTAAAGTTAGCATCGTGAAAGAATTGTAGCACAAAAAAACCGCCCTGGACTATGGGGTTGTCGGCTCGGTTGAAGCAACGCTGTGAAAGAAAAAGCTGACCGGTGTAGAGCCGGTTTCGGTCAGTACGATCCCTTTGGCTTCGCCGATCGCGACAACCTGGCCAGCGGTGTTCTTAGCCAGGGCCAGGAGATCATAACTGACATTATAAGCGACCTCAATGGCCGCCGTATTATTGGGATAAACGATCTCGGTTGCAACCGCATCATAGCCTGCCGCCTGTGCGGTAATGGAGATCTTCACCGCGCTGGACGGCGAGACCGACGCGCCGACCGAAGGGGGATCAGGCCAGTTAATCCCGATATTTACATAACCGTATTTTTCAACCGAAGAAACAGGGTTGTTGATAACTTCCTTTGACGCGCCGCAGCCGGCGGCCAGCAAAACCAGCGCCAACAGACCGACGAACAACAGGTTGTTTTTCATTTCTTTCACCTGAATCATTATCGTCAGATAACCCCCGAAATTTCAGGGAAATCCATTAAAGAATAGAAAGTTCTATGGACATGGTGACCCCCCTCAGTTAATTAAGATCGGATATATCAGCGAGATATACTATAGAAAGCTCAAGCAGATCTTAAGAAGCCGTGTCATCACACACGGGAAAGGAGTCACCAGTGGCAAGTGTAT
>JAHJKL010000057.1 GCA_018822365.1 Candidatus Margulisiibacteriota bacterium | reverse complement strand
TTCCTGGTGTTTGTGGGCCTGTTCGCTAAGCTCTACCCTATCTGTAGCCGGATCGATCTTCGTCCCCAGCTCGGTCACGACCTGGCCGTTGACCTTGATCCACCCTTGTTTGATATATTCCTCCGCTTTGCGGCGGGAGGCGAGCCCTTGTTCGGAACAGTATTTTTGGAGTCTGATTTTTACCATATCATTTAAGTATATTAGCTCTGGCGTTTAAGGACAACCGGAAGGTTTATAATTTAATCTAGCTAGCAGGTCAGCCAGAGGCTCTGGTTGATAATAGCCAGTTAGCTCTCCTTCTGTGATTAGAGGTGTTTTTTCGATCCCGAACCCCAGCAAAGATTTCGTGTCATCGGGGATCAGCCTTCGTCCGGTCCCCAGGCTTAAGCTTTTTCCGCGATCGCCGGTAATGACCACGTGTAAATAGTCGGGCTCCCTGGCGACTGGATCATTGCCTTTTAAAGTCTCAATCAATCGCTTGACCATATCGGCGGTCGTCATCCCGCGGATTTCTGGATCTTCAATGGTATTAGGGATAAAAACTTTCAGGGCGTGACTTGCCCTAACTGCCTCCGACATCCCCATCAGATGAAGAGTTGATAAAAGGCTGGTGTAGAAGCTCCCCATGGAAAAAACGATCAGATCGGAGCTTTTGATCGCCTCCGCCGCCTCGGCGCTTAGCCGCGGCTTGATCTCGCTGGCCTGAGGATCCTCCTGTTCCAAGAAAAAGAGCCGTTTCAACTGCAAACCAAGATCGGTTTTAGTGATCAGATGCTGACCGGTGATCACCTGGCCGTCAACTTTTTCAGCCGCCAGGTGCATGATCTCTTCAGAGGCTGGTAAGACATGTCCCCGGACCCCGGCCAGTTGTTCGTATAGGAAAAGAGCCGCGCTGATATCCCCAAAATCAAGGTAAGCGCCGGTCAAAAAGAAGTTCCCGATGCTCCCTTGTTTGAGATCAAAAGATCCTTTGGTCAATTCTATGGTCTTTCGTTCTTCATCAAAACGTTTTAAATTGGCCAGAATGATCCTGGTGAATTTATGGTTGCCGGCGGAAGCGGCGTGTGTTAGCGGGTGATGGCCTTTTATTATTGCGGCGAACTCATCTTCCAGGGCCGTTTTATTTTCTATGTTCGGCAAACGATAGGCGAGCAGGTCGGTGATCTCGCGATAGCCAAGGGTCCGCCGGTCGGCAAGGTCGATGCAGCGGCTGCGCAGGTCGCCGATTGCCGGGATGCCAAAAAATTCCCTGATCCTTCTGGTGCTCCGCCCGCTATCGGCGGTGCCAATTACATGGACCGTTGTGGGATTGGGATAAAGCGAAGCCAGGGCTTTGGCTACAGAGCGAAAACCTGTTCCCCCAGTTATGCAGGCAATTCTCCGGTTATAAATAGACACGAGTTTTCTTCCTTGTTTGGACTCCGACCAATCGCGCTGTTCTCTTGGTTTAATATCTCTATTTAACCGGTGAAATTTCGGATGATTTGCTATAATCTGGTCATGAGAGGAATCTCCATTGCCGAAGCAAAAGGGTTTGACCACCGGGCCCAGGTTGATTTTGGGCTGCCGTCGATCGTCTTGATGGAGAATGCGGGACGGAGCGTGGCTGAAGTCGCGTTGAAAATGCTCTGGTGGAAAGAGAAAGTCGCGGTTGTTTGCGGGATCGGGAACAATGGCGGCGACGGTCTGGTCGCTGCACGCCACCTTTTCAATCAAGGAAAAAAAGTCACGGTTTTTGTTATTGGGGACCACAACCGGGGGACGATCGATTTTATGGCCAATCTGCTGATGATTGAGCATCTTGGTTTGCCGATTGTTTGGGTTAAAGAAGCGGCCCAGCTTGGAGCGCTCTCCAACACTGAGTTGGTAATCGACGCGATCCTGGGGATCGGGCTAACAAAAGAGGTCCGCCGGCCGATCCGCGACGTGATCGAAGTCATAAACGATTCACACAAACCTATTCTGGCGGTTGATGTTCCATCCGGTTTAAATGCTGATACTGGCGAGGCGATGGGGGTGGCGATCAAAGCGAACACGACCGTTACATTTATTGCCATGAAGAAGGGGTTTGTAGCGGCTCAAGCGAGAAAATATTGTGGGAAGATTATTGTTAAGGATATTGGGATAGTATTTAATTAACGACCTAGGTTTTTTCCCTGTACGTATTTAGCTTTATTGCTCTCTTTTATTGAGCTGTCCATTTTCTTTGTCTGGCCACAAAGAAAATGGACGAAAAGAAAAGGCCTCGCGCATTTCGATTTTTCTCAATGTAAGCGAAATGCGCAGAACACGCTGAATTTTCACGAGACAGAATTCAACATAAATGAATGTGGTTATCAAAGCAGTTTTTTCGATCAGGAAAGAGGGACATCTTTGTCTCCGTACCTTGTGATGCATTTATTAGTTTGCCAACCTTCAATGATTTTGTCATTGAGCTGAACCCGGCATGGAAACAGAGCGAGCGCGGCGGTATTGCCTGCCTGCCGGTAGCCAGGTTGCGGTTTCCTGGGTTGCTTTTGCCATAAACCGTGCGTAAAATGTGGGCAGTTTTTATTAGGGGGTAAAGAAAAATGGATAAATGTCATGATCATAATGAAATGGTACTTACTGAATTTTTTAATATGATGAGAAGTTATGGGGATGAATGGGTCGATTATGTAATTGTTGAGAAGGATTGGAAAAACAAAGGAAATAATGTTGAAGATTTGAAAAAAATCATTCCAATACTTGAAGGACGAAATAAAATTAAATTAAGTGAGAATGTAATTGTTAAAATTGACCCTCAAACAAATAAAGAGGCTTGGTCAGAAAGTGATTTTAGAATTAGAATAAATGAAGATTTAAAATAGATTTGTTGGCCAGAGGATATCACAATTTGTGATATCCTTAAAAAATA
>JAHJKL010000056.1 GCA_018822365.1 Candidatus Margulisiibacteriota bacterium | reverse complement strand
GATCCGCTTCAATATGGCAGAATCGGTGGTTCTCCCGACGTTCATTAATTTATTATGATTATGGAATCGTCGGGATCCCGATGATTTCATTGTTGTTTTATTGACAATGTCCATCGGGAGATTCCACCTGGGCCCACCATGTTTAACTGTTTTATCAATTATCGCGGGTTATACTTGTTCTGCTGCTTGCTCCAGGTGTATACTTTACCCGTAACGCGAGTTTTTCCGAAAAAACTGTAATTAGCAATGATCCGAAAGAATAGAATAATTAAAAAGCAAAAACTGAATAACGTCAGGAGAAATCAGCCAGACCGGGATTTTGGCGAGCGGAGCTTCCATATTGTCGGGATCGGTGCGTCGGCTGGCGGTATGGAGGCGCTAAAGCAGTTCTTTACCAACATGCCGCCTGATAATGGTATGGGTTTTGTCATTGTTACCCATTTGGACCCTACCCACAAAGGGATGATGCCCGAGCTTATTCAGCGTTATACCAAAATGCCGGTCGCCCAGGCGGAAGATGGAATGAGGGTTCAGCCGAACAAGGTTTATATAATCCCGCCTAATAAATTTTTATCAATTTTGCACGGCACCCTGCAATTGTTTGACATAATTGATCCGCAGCCGCTCCGTTTGCCGATCGATTATTTTTTTCGCCAACTGGCGCTGGACCAGCTTGACCGGGCGGTTGGGATCATCCTTTCCGGCATGGGGACCGACGGAACATTGGGGATCAGGGCGGTCAAGGAAAAAATGGGGCTGGTAATGGTGCAGGACCCGCGCTCGGCGGAATTCAACAGCATGCCGAAGAGCGCAATTGAGACCAATCTTGTGGATTACGTTGCACCTGCGGAAAAACTACCCGAGGAGCTTCTTTCTTACCGGCGCGGCTTTGCGGCCGGTGAGCGGAAAAGCATAAGCGCGGGCAAACATGATACCGCCTTAAATAAGATCTTTATTCTTTTGCGGGAGCAGACTGGCCACGACTTTTCGGGTTATAAGAACAGCACCATATTTCGCCGGGTCGAGCGGCGGGTCAACGTGCACAAACTCGCGGGTATAGATCCCTACGTCCGCTTTCTTCAGGAAAACAAACAGGAAGTGGAAATATTATTTAAGGAATTGCTGATCGGCGTGACCAGCTTTTTTCGGGACCCCCAGGCCTGGCAGGAACTCAAGGTCAAATTGCTCAAAGATGTTGATGTTTGGTCTAAAGAAAAGGAATTCAGGGTTTGGGTTGCCGGCTGTTCTTCAGGAGAAGAGGCTTATTCCATGGCGATCATTATCAGGGAATGCCTGGAAACAAAGGCTGCAGCGGCTGGAGTTAAGGTGAATATTTACGCGACCGATATCGATAAAAACTCGATCGAGCGGGCCAGGCAGGGAAAATATCCGAAAAATATCGCGGCCGATATTGATCCGGAGCGCTTGCGGAAATATTTTAGCGAATCTGACGATGTCTACCAGATCAAACCGGTGATCAGGGAAATGGTTGTTTTCGCGCCGCAAAACCTGATCATGGACCCGCCCTTTACCAAGCTTGACCTGATCTGCTGCCGCAACCTTTTGATCTATTTAACAAGTGAAATGCAGAAAAAATTGATCCGGCTTTTTCATTTTGTCTTGAAGCCAGCCGGGACGCTCTTTCTCGGTTCATCCGAATCGCTTGGCGGCTTAAGCGGCCTGTTTACCGTGATCAGCAATAATGGTAAGCTCTTTGCCCGAAAATATATGCCTTATAGCCGGGTCGATTTGAGTGATCTCCCGACGCTGGCGGTCGGTCGCGGGGTTGTTCCTAAAATGGGGGAACCCAAAACGGCTAAAGACGGGAGGGGGACGGCAGAGCTTGCCGAACGTCTTCTTCTTGACCGGTATTCGCCTCCGGCTGTTTTGATCAATGAATGCGGGGACATTGTTTTTGTGAGCGGAAGCACCGGTAAATATCTGGAACTTCCGCTGGGGAAGGCCAATATTAATATATATGCCATGGCCCGGGCTGGTTTGCGCGAAGAGGTCTCAGCGGCGATCCGCCGGGCGCTTTCGAGAAAAGAAGAGATACTAGTGCCGGGCCTGAAGGTCAAGAGCGGGAACCGTTATCAGATCATTGACCTGATAGTTAAGCCCTTGACCCGGCCGGAAAATGTCGCCGGGTTACTGCTCATTGTTTTTAAGGAGAGCGCGGCCGGACCGGTCAAGACCGAAAAAGTTAAAAGGGTGCGCGGGGCCAAACATGGCGAAAGGCTGACGGAGCTTGAGGAAGAATTGAAAATATTGCGGGAGAAACTGCAGAACACCGTGCAGGATATGGAGACTACGCAGGAAGAATTGAAGTCGGCGAACGAAGAGCTGCAATCGACCAACGAAGAGCTGCAATCGACCAACGAAGAGCTGACCACCTCCAAAGAAGAAATGCAATCGACGAATGAGGAGCTGATGACCGTTAATGCCGAGCTGGAAGCCAAGAACAATGAATTGACCCAAACTTCTAACGACATGAAGAACCTGCTGGACAGTACCGACATTGCCACCCTCTTTTTGGACAATGATCTCAATATTAAGCGGTACACTCCTCAGGCAACCAAGATTATCAATTTGCTTGCCGGAGATGTGGGCCGGTCGGTGGCGGACCTGGTCCCGACGCTGAAATACCAGGAGCTGGAGCGAGACGCCCGGGAGGTCCTGGAAAAACTTGAGAAAAAAGAGATCGAGGTGGAAACTAAGGATGGTAAGTGGTATATCATGCGGATCATTCCGTACCGGACCAGCAGCAATGTTATTGACGGGGTCGTGATCACCTTTACCAATATTACCCGCTTTAGAAGCGGGGGTGACTGCTTGAGGAGGAAGATAAATGAGCGATAAAGAAAAATCAGAAATACGTAAAGAAGCGGAAGCGGAATATGCCAGGCGAAACAAAAAAACTAAGCCGTCCGGGTCTGATGCCGATCAAAAGCGCCTAACCCAGGAACTGCAGATCCACCAAATTGAGCTGGAGATGCAGGGGGAGGAGCTTGGCAAGGGAAATGAAGAACTGCGGTTGGAAAAAGAGATGCTGAATAATATTATCAGTACCGCGCCGGCGATCATTCTGGTGATGGACCCTGAAGGGAAGATAGTTAGTTTTAATCCTTATATGGAAAAGCTTTCCGGCTATAGCATTGATGAGGTCAGGGGGAAGGACTGGTTTAATATTTTTCTGCCAGAACGATCGCGCGACAAAACCAGAGAAGTATTTAAAAGGGCGATCAATAATATTCAAACAAGAAAAAATATTGACTTGTTAATTACCAGGGATAAACGAGAGCTTAAGATTGAATGGTATGACAAGACACTTAAGGATAGGGATGGTAAGGTTGTTGGGCTCCTCTCTGTAGGCCAGGACGTGACCGAGCGCAAGGCGACGGAAGATGCGCTGCATGACAAGATCAAGGAGCTGGAGAAAATGACCAAGATTATGGAAGGACGGGAAGACCGGATCCTGGAACTAAAGAATGAGATTAAAAAGCTAAAAGGCTTAGTTTAATCCAAACTCCTTGAGCTCCGTGACCCACCGCCAGTATTTCTTGGGGATCATCTTCTGGAAATATTTCAGGTTCCGCCGTTCCGGGATGTATTGCGAACGGTAGAAGGCGAGCCAATAGCGTTCGAACTCGTCTGGGGTAGAGGGGAGGATGACTGTTTTGCTTTTAACCTTTTCCTGGAAGATCTCTTCTCCCTGACCGATATATACCTCATCGCCAAAGACCAGCATGATCCGGTAGCGGGGAAACCGCTTTAAAAAGTGGAGCATGATGATCTCGCCGGTCTGGTGAACGATCTCAAATTCCCCCATCAAGACATTATGTTGGTCAATTGGTTTCAGCCGGAGAAAGGAGATCGCTCTCTGCCTCTCGCCGCCAACCTGCCTGGCCAGATCAATGAATTTTCTGGCTTCCGCCGAAACCTTGCAGAGAATATAACTTAATCCTTTTTCTTTGGCTTGTTCGATCACCTGGTCGATCACGTGGTATTTGTTGGGATCTTTGTGGAGGAGTGCGTAATATAACTTTTGCCGGAACAGGTAGTAAGCTTCCGGTGTCCCTTTGAGCTTGATCGTTGGGACCTTGTCTTCCAGTTCTTCTCGTCGATCGAACTTGTCGTTAAAAATCGCTAGTTGTTCCATGCTTACTCCTTAATCCTTGATGCTGATGAAGCCCTTATTTTGAAAGCCTGAGGCAATATCGTCTCGGCTTCCAAAATATATTTGTTTTGACAAAAAAAGGAAACCGCGGCGATATTGCCGCAGGTTTCCTTTTACGTCAGCAGCTGCGGCGCTTGCCCCCAGGCGAGGGAACTGCTGTACCCATCAAAAAGCTCCAACTGTTTGACCGTAGCGATCTCTTTGACGCTTCCTTGTTTCACCCCGTTGATCAGGATGAAAGGTTTGGCCCGTTTAGTCACAACTCCCAGGTTTTTTAACTCCTGCAGATTTGTGAAACGGTGTTCTTTACGCGCTCGGAACAATCGTTTGGCGGAGAGTGGCCCGATCCCGGGAACCTTCAGCAGCTCCTGGAACGAGGCCCGGTTTATCTCGAGCGGGAACCGCTGTCGGTTTTTCAAGGCGTGGGCCATCTTTGGGTCGATATCTAGGCTCAAGTTTTGGTCTTGTTTCATGACCAGGTCGCCGAGCTCAAAGTGGTAGTAACGCATTAGCCAGTCGGCCTGGTAGAGACGGTGTTCACGGAGCAAGGGAATAGGGGATTGGGGGAGTAGGTGATTAGGGAGAGTGGGAACAAAAGCGCTGAAGTAAACTCGTTTTAGATTCTTTTTTTTATAGAGCCAATTGGTCGTACGCAGGAGCTCGGCGTCCGTCTCGCCGGCGGCGCCGACCACAAATTGGGTTGTCTGGCCCGCTTTGAGCAATCCTTTTTCAACCTGTTTCTGGATGGCGTTGATCGGCGCCACCAGGTCGAGCATAAAGTTCTTCTCGCCGGCGATCGACTTGAGCCGTTCGGGATTGGGGCTTTCCAGGTTGACCGACATCCGATCGGCCAGCCGGGCTCCCCGCTCGATCAGGTCGGCCTGGGTGTTGGGGAGGGCTTTCAGGTGGACATAGCCCCGGTAGCGGTATTGAAAACGGAGGATCTCCAGGACGGCGATCATCCGCTCCATGGTGTAGGCCGTACTTTTTTGTACCCCGGAACTAAGAAAAATCCCTTCGATGTAATTGCGGCGGTAGAGCTCGATAAAGAGATCAGCCAGCTCTTTTGGTTCAAAGCCGCTTCGTTCAAAGTCGTTGCTGGCCCGGTTAACGCAGTACTGGCAGTTGTTTTTGCAGGAGTTGGTCATCAGGACCTTAAGGAGCGAGACGCAACGGCCATCTGGTGTATAACTATGGCAAATCCCGCCGGGAGCGTTGGAGCCAATATAGTTATTGTTTGGCTCTCTTTTTTGTGGGGCCGAGCTGGAAGCGCAAATATCGTATTTGGCCGCCGCGCCTAATACTTCCAGCTTTTTTTCAGTATCCGCCACCGCTTATTCTCCTGTTGGCTCCGGCGACCATGCCGCTTTTTTCTTCCAGGACAAAGCCAAGCAGGGCGGCCCGTTCGACCGTCGCTTCTCCCCAGCGGTCATTGAGCGCGTCGACCGCTTTGGCGAGGAGTTTTTTCCGTTCGTCATCGGCGAAAAGGGAAACCTGGTCGACCTCGTGTAAGAGCCCAGAGGCTGTTACCCCCACGAAACGGAAGCCGCGTGTCTTCCGCCAGGTTCCCTTTTCACTTTCTATTAGTTTTTCCGCTCTCTTGTAAATGTCGTAGCCGTCGTCAAGGTACTCTTCGACCTTTTTTTGCTTTCCCCAAAACTGATATTGGTCAAAGCCGAGCGAAACGTGGACCACGTTCCCCCGGTATTTGCCGAGCCGCAGGCGCCGGCCAACCTGCTCGGAGAGGCGGAGCAGGTATCCTTTGACTTCGCCGAGGCTGGTGGTCAGGCGGGGGAGGGTGTAGGAGTGTCCCATTGACTTGGCGGTCGTTTCCGCCGCGCCGGCGCAAACTTCCGAATTGTCTTTTCCCTGTCCCATCTGCCAGAGATGTTCGCCGCAGGCGGCGCCGAAGCGCCGCGCCAATTCTTCTCTGGCGGCCCGGTGGAGTTCGCCGCAGGTGTTGATCCCCATTTCCGCCAGATACTGTTCGAGTTTGCGGCCGACGCCGCAGAGCTTGCCGACTTTGACGCTGGCGATCTTGTCCGGGATATCCTCGGCCCGGAGAATGATCAGGGCGTCTGGTTTTTTGAGTTCCCCGGCCAGCTTGGCCAGCAGTTTGTTTGGCCCGATCCCAATGTTGCAGGTCAGATGGAATTTCTCCCTGATCCGCCGTTTGATCTCTTTGGCAACGGCGACCGCTCCGCCAAACCGGTCGGCGGTGCCGGTCATGTCCATAAAGGCTTCGTCGATCGAAAAAACTTCGACCTGCGGGGTGTATTCGCGCAGGATCTTCATCACTTCGCATGATGTATAAATGTACTTGTTCATGTCGCCGCCAACCATGACCAGGTCGGGGCAGATCTTTTTGGCTTCCCAGGCCGGCATGGCGTTCTCCACCCCTCTGGCCTTTGCCTCATAAGAACAGGCGGCGACCACGGTCCGTTTCCCCCCGGTCCCGCCGCCGACCGCGACCGGCTTCCCCCGCAGGAGCGGGTTGCAGGCCTGCTCCACCGAAGCAAAGTAAGCGTTCATGTCGACGTGCAAGATGGTCCTCATAGTTTTAAAAAAGCCGGGGTGTTTTTTTCTGGAATTTTACCCCGAGCATCTCCCTCATCATGGCGGCGTTCTTGGCCGACTGTCCCATGAAACAGTTATTGAAAAAGGCGTAGGTCTTTTTGGTTTTTTGGGCAACTTCTTTGACCCCGGCCAGTAAGTCGGTCAGCTCGGTTTTGGAGTAAAAATAGTCGTAGCGTTCGTGCGGCCTGGCGCTGTACCAGAGTTTGTTCCGCCCGTGGAAACGGAAGTAGCCCAGGTCCGAGGTGGCGGCCGGCTCAAAAGGGAGGAGGCGGGGGAGCCGCGGTTCGTCGACGACGCAGATCCCCAGTTTTTCGTCCTTGAGGAGTTTATAAGTTTCCGGCTTCAGCCAGGCGGCGTTCCGGAACTCGATCACCAGCGGAAAATCCTTGAGCCGTTGCCGGCATTGGTCGAGGTAGTCAAGGTTCTTCCCGGTCGGCGGAAAAAATGTCGGGAACTGGAGGAGGACCGCTCCTAGTTTGCGGTGGGAAGCGAGCGGCGCAATTCCTCTGGCAAACGCCTTGAAGAGCTCTCCGCTCTTTTTGAGGGTGGTCCGCTCTTTGTCTTCCCAGATCTCGTGGGTCATTTCCTTGGTCCCTTTGACGGTGAACTCAAAATCACGGCCGGTCCGCAGGGCGAGCTTTTCCATGGTGTATGGGTCGGGCATCCGGTAATAGGTAAAATTGAGCTCGCAGGCCTCAAAGCCGAGTTCGTCTTCGTAGTAGGGGAGCATCTCCGACGGTTTGATCTTTTTCGGGTAAACGGTCCCTTTCCAGTCGGGGAACGAGAAGCCGGAAGTGCCGATCTTGATCATTTTTAATCGCCTCCGCAGATCTTGTTCAGTCGCCAGACTATTTTTTCGGCGTAGAACGAGATCTCATAATTGTTGGTGCCGTCGGTTACTGAGAAGCAGTGGATCTTTTCCCGCCCTTTGGTGTCGGTCCAGCGGTAGTTGATCTCTTTGACCCGGTACTGGCGCTCTTCCCAGATAAACCACTTGGGCTCGATCTCTCCACCTTTGAAGACTGCTCCGACTTTTATTTTGGCGTCCAGGTTTTCTATTTTCATTTGCTTTTTATTTCGCCCTTTGCCTCTGCCCTTTGCCTTCGCCTCTGCCTTTGCCTCTGCCTTTCCCTAGAACTTCCTAAACAATCCCCTGACCTTTCCCTGGACCGCCACGTCTTTGACGTAGATCGGTTTCATTGTTGAGTTGGCCGGCTCGAGCCGGACGCGATTTGGTTCGCGGTAGAGCCTTTTCAAAGTAGCCTCGGAACGATTGACCAGCGCCACAACCACTTCTCCGTCGTCGGCCGAGTCGCATTTTTCTACGACTATGAAGTCGCCGTTTAAGATGTGGTCTTCGATCATGCTGTTCCCCTTGACCTGCAGAATGTAGCAGGGGCGGCGGCCGACCAGGGTTTCCGGGATCTCCATGGTCTCTTTATGGTCGAGCACTTCGATCGGCGCCCCCGCGGCGATGTAGCCGAGAAAGGGGAGGACGATCGTCTTCAGGTCCGGTTCGGTCAGGAGCTTGATGGCCCGCGACTTGTTTCCGCGCCTAATTAGCCCTTCTTCCTCCAGCGCTTCGAGGTGTTTTTGGGCAGAGCGGGGGGAGGCAAAGCCAAAGGCTTTGCAGATCTCCCTAAGGGATGGAGCAAACCCCTCGTTTTTGATATAACCGGTCACGTAATTGAGGATCAGCTCTCTTTGTTTGCTTGGCGTCATGTTTATCAACCTCCTTAATTCGACTGGGTATACGATTGTATACCAGGCTGATTATTTGTCAAGTACTTTTTTTGCCGAAAAATAAGCTTGACAACCCGGCGCGGGATGCGTTACAATGAACAGGCCCTAGTAGAGCGAAAGGAGGGTAGAGCTTTCTGCGTTAATCGTTGAATAGTCTTTAATTGCCTCGGCAATTCTTCTTTCGTTTTTCTCCTCGGTGCAATAAACAAGATCCTTGAAAATCAGGCAATGAGATTGATGCGAGTCTTCGTATCTTTTTCTTTTGGTTTTGGATAGATTATAAATGATAGAGCTGAATTAGACTCTTTATTGAGAGTTTGATCTTGGCTCAGGACGAACGCTGGCGGCGTGCCTAACACATGCAAGTTGAGCGAGGTTTCGAACCGAGCAGCAAACGGGTGAGTAACACGTAAGCAACCTACCTTTAAGACTGGTACAACCTGGAGAAATCTGGGCTAATTCCAGATGTGACCCCGGTTTCAAATGGAACTGGGATTAAATCCCGCAAGGGGCTTAAAGATGGGCTTGCGTCCTATCAGCTAGTTGGCGGGGTAATGGCCCACCAAGGCAATGACGGGTAGCTGGTCTGAGAGGACGATCAGCCACAAGGGAACTGAGACACGGTCCCTACTCCTACGGGAGGCAGCAGTGAGGAATTTTCCGCAATGGGCGAAAGCCTGACGGAGCGACGCCGTGTGTGCGACGAAATCCTTCGGGATGTAAAGCACTGTCAGTGGGGAAGATATTGACGGTACCCACAGAGGAAGGCCCGGCTAACTACGTGCCAGCAGCCGCGGTAATACGTAGGGGCCAAGCGTTGTCCGGAATTACTGGGCG